>CABUVB010000066.1 GCA_902494815.1 uncultured Collinsella sp.
CCTCATTGCGCTGTCGGCCACCGTCGACCCCACGCTACGCCAGGAGCGCGAACTGCAGCGCCGTCTGCAAGAGATGCTCGACCGCGATGCCGCCGCCGAGGGGATGCTCGGCCGCGACGAAACCGGCGAGGGCTACATCAAGCTCAACTACTTCAACCTGTTCTGGGTATTCTTCGTCTGCAGCGTGTTAGGTCTCATTCTCGAGGAAGTCTGGCATATGGTCGTCGTCGATCCCGGCGTCTATCAGGACCGTGCCGGTATGCTATTTGGCCCCTTTAGCCCCATCTACGGATTTGGCGCGGTGCTCATGACCATGGCGCTCAACCGCTTCTATAAAAAGAATCCTCTGATCATTTTCCTGGTAAGTGCCCTGATCGGCGGCGCTTTCGAGGTGTTTGTAGGCTGGTTTATGCAGACCTCATTTGGCGTGGTGTCGTGGAGCTATTCACACATTAGGCTATTCGGCATGCCCGATCCCATCGCGGTATTGACCGGGGGACGCACATGCACGCCGTTTGCCTGCATGTGGGGCCTGGGTGGCCTCATCTGGATCAAGGTCTTGCTGCCGCGCCTGCTTAAGCTCATCAATATGATTCCATGGAAACGCCGCTACTCTGCTACCGTCATCCTGACCGCCGTCATGTTGATCGACGGCGTCATGACGTTGCAATCGCTCGACTATTGGTATCAGCGCGTCAACGGAACCGTTCGAAATATTCCCGTCGCACAGTTCTATGACAAGCATTTCGATAACGAATATATGGAGAACCGTTTTCAGAGTATGACCATGAGCCCCAAGGACGCCACACGCGTGTAGCAAACGCCAGAGCAAAATAGCTCCAACACATCAAAGCCCGCTGGCAGATCTACATGAACTGCCGGCGGGCTTTCGCTATAGACAGACTCGGATTGCCGACGAGGCCTTACGCCTCGCGCTCGACCTCGCTCACGCACTCGTTCTTGATGGTGCCGACGAGCGACTGCAGCGCATCGACCACATGCGGGCGAATGTCTCCGCCAATGAGCACGAGCATGATGTCGTCGCCCACGGTAAGCTCGCCGCTCGCCAGCCACACGCGCACATAGCCGATACCCGGCATCGTGCGCGTCGCCTCGATAGCGGCCTGCACCTTTTCGGCATCGAAGCCAAACACCATGCCGCCCACCTTGTGGCCTGGCGCCACGCCATCGGTCTCGACTCCGCGCACTTCGGCCTTGGGCGTCGCGCGCACCACGCCGTTGTGTGTCAGGTACATCCCACAATCAGCCGCCGAAACATCGGCCTTGGCTTCGCGCAGCCAAGCATCAACCGAAGGCATCGATTTGCCGTTCTCAAGCATCATTTCTCCTTTCACCGTCATTGAGTAGCCCATAATCTATTCCTCGACCGGCGTGAGCACCATGACGGCACGTGTGTTGCTCAGCGATAACGAACGACAGGTCACAAGCGTTACGACCTTGGTTGCCGAAGCGGCACGATCGATGGCATCGCTCGCCACGGCAGAGGCACCGTCGAGCATCTCGGACAGGTAGTTCTTGAGCCCGTCGTCGCCCTCAAAATTGGTCGTGCGCGCCTTGGCATACGTGTCCTCGACAACTTTGGTCGCCAGTGGTCGCAGTTTATACGTAGCATCCCGTGTGATGTAATACACGAACTCGATGCTATCGAACGTTGCCTGATCAGTGGTGTCCGAAATCACGTTGAACATCGACCCGTCATTCATGTGGTGGCCGTAGATCGTGGTCTGCTGATCCACCATGCCCGGCGCGGTGTCATTGCTATCCAGGAAAATGGCCCCGGATGCATTGGCCGTACCGTCGAACAGCGTGTTGAGGTATTTGGAGTTGTTGTTGGTCTGCACCACGGGATAGTTGATGTTGGTTCCCGGCGCGTAAATCCAACCCACAATCTCGGAGTTTGTCTGAGCAAGTGCATCGAAGTCAATAATCGGCACGCCGCTGGCGTCCTTATCGCTTACATATTGCTTCTCGATTTTCTGGTACGAATCGCTTGCCTGCTTATAGCCAATCTGCGCGTTGATAAAGATGGCAGCGGCGGCGACAATCAGGCCGATGCCGATGATGATGAGCAGAATGGGAATAATGGAGCGGCGCTTTTTGCGCGGCGGCTCGGTGTAATCCGACGGCGCGGCATGCGATGAAGACCGGGGCGGCTTCTTAGCGTTGCTATAAGATGAAGGTCGATATGCGGCTGGCGCGTCCTGTCGACGATGCGTCGCCGGCGTCACGGGGCGCGGCGCGCGCGGCTGCTGAGGAGAGGATGTCCGACCCTGCTGTGCCGCATGGGCAGCACCCGGCTTCGACGGATCGGGAATCTGAGAAGCCTTGAATCGTTTTCCCTGATAGTCGGACATGGCTCTCCTTATACTGCGGTGAAACGGCGGAACGCCTAGGCGTCGGCCATCTCCTGCTTCATCTTCTCGATAACCTTGCGGTACTCGGGGTCGCAAGCGCCCAGAATCTGCGTGGCGTAGATGGCGGCGTTCTTGGCGCCGTTGATGGCAACGCAGGCCACGGGCACGCCCGAAGGCATCTGCACCATCGACAGCAGCGAATCCATGCCGCCCAGGTCACTCGTCTTCATAGGCACGCCGATGACCGGCAGCGGCGTAAAGGCAGCCACGACACCACCCAGGTGAGCGGCCTTGCCGGCGGCAGCGATAATCACTTTGATGCCGCGATCGGCAGCAGTCGAAGCCCACTCGTGGACCTTCGCCGGTGTGCGGTGTGCGCTCGCAATGACAAGCTCATAGGGCACGCCCAGCGCCTCGAGCTCGACGGTGCAGCCTTCCATAACACCCAGATCGGACTTGGAGCCCATGATGATCCCGACAACCGGCTTTTGATCTGCCATAAACAAAGACCTCCTGTTGAGAGCGGCGACGCGGCCAATCCGCGACCCTTAACTACTGAGAGTAGTATAGCTGCTCCCGTCCCTGCGGTCTTTGTGGCGCTTCGCGGGCGGGCCAGGCTTTATCTTCACTCCGGTTGCTTCGCAAAGTCGTTCAGATAAAGCCTGGCCCGCCCGCGAAGCGCCCTGCGACCTACCGGGAATTGCCATGACGTACGTTGGCTGAAATATTAACGTGGGATACGCCGTTCGAACGAACGGCGTATCCCACACTCACTTTTTATTCAGCCCTAGTCATCGCGCAAAGCCCCTTCCACAGCACACGGTGCACCCGAGTCACCGAAGGCCGGGGCGGAGGGGGGCCGAGCTTCCCACTGAGCGACTCTGCTTGCAGCCGGAGCGAAGGGGGAACTCGGCCCCCCTCCGCCCCGGCCGGCCAGGTCAACTACACCGTGTACTGCGGCAGGTCCTGCAGGGCGATGACGTCCATGCCCATGTCGTTGGCGCTGCCGTGACCCTGCTGGTCCTCGCGCACGGCCTCGATGGCACTCACGTACGTGTTGGCGGCAGACATCGCGGTCACGCAGGTCACGCCGCGGCGCACGGCCTCGGTGCGCAGCAGATAACCGTCGCCACGCGAGCCCGGGCCGTATGGCGTATTAATGATCACCGCAATCTTGCCATCGGCGATGAGGTCGCCGATGTTGGGGCGCTCGCCGTCATGCGGGCCGCTAATCTTCTCCACGACCTCGCACGTCACGTTGCCGCCACGCAGCACGCGCGCCGTACCCTCGGTGGAGCAGATGTCAAAGCCCAGGTAGCGCAGGATACGCGCGACCGAAAGGATGTGGCGCTTGTCGCGATCGCACACGCTAATGAACACCTTGCCGGCGCTCGGGTCGGGCAGCTTGTAGTCGATCGCCAGCTGCGTCTTGGCGTATGCCTCGGGATAGCTCTTGGCGATACCCATGACCTCGCCCGTCGACTTCATCTCGGGACCCAGGATAACGTCGGCGCCCGGGAAACGACCCCAGGGCATAACGGCTTCCTTCATGCAGAACCAATCGAGCTGACGCTCGTCGCTCGGCAGGCCCAGGCTGGCGATGGAATCGCCCGCCATGATACGCGCCGCACACTTGGCCAGCAGCACGCCGGTGGCCTTGGAGATAAACGGCACGGTGCGGCTGGCACGCGGGTTGGCCTCGATCACGTAAACGGTCTCGCCCTTGATGGCGTACTGCACGTTAACCAGGCCGCGTACGCCCAGCGCCATCGCGATGCGGCGCGTGGTCTCGCAAAGCTTTGCCTGCAGGCTCTCGCTAAAGCTGAACGGCGGGATGCAGGTCGCAGAGTCGCCGGAGTGAATGCCGGCCTCCTCGATATGCTCCAGAATGCCGCCGATGTAGACCTCTTCGCCATCGCACAGGGCGTCGACATCGGACTCGATCGCACCCTCCAAGAAGCGATCCAGATACACCGGGTAGTCGGGGCTAATGCGTGCAGCCTCGGCCATATAATCGCGCAGATGCTCGGCATCGTAGGCGATCATCATGCCGCGGCCGCCCAGCACGTAGCTCGGACGCACCAGCAGCGGGTAGCCAATATGCGCGGCGACGGCCTCGGCCTCCTCAAACGAGGTTGCCTGGCCCGCCGGCGGATACATAATGCCCAGCTTGTCGAGCAGGGCGGCAAAGCGCTCGCGGTCCTCGGCAAAGTCGATGGCATCGGGCTTGGTGCCCATGATGTTCACGCCGCTTTCCTCGAGCATGCGCGCCAGCTTAAGCGGAGTCTGGCCGCCGAGCGTCACCACGACGCCGTCGGGTCGCTCAACATCGATGACATCCATGACGTCCTCGTAGGTGAGCGGCTCAAAGTACAGACGGTCGGACGTGTCGTAGTCGGTCGAAACGGTCTCGGGATTGCAGTTGACCATGATGGTCTCAAAGCCGCGGGCCGCCAGCGCGTAGCTCGCGTGCACGCAGCAGTAATCGAACTCGATACCCTGGCCAATGCGGTTGGGACCGGCGCCCAAGATCATCGCCTTGGGCTTGTCCGCCGGCGTGGTCTCGTCGGGAGCCACGCACTTCTTGGCATCCGGGCTCGTGCGGTAGATGTTCTCGTACGTCTTGTAATGGTACTCCGTGGCGCTCGAGAACTCCGCAGCGCAGGTATCGACCGTCTTCATGCTGGGAACCACGCCAAGGCCCTTGCGATAGGCGCGCACAAAGCGCTCGTCCGAGCCGGTCAGCGCAGCGATCTCGGCGTCGCTCGTGCCGTACTGCTTGAGCAGGCGCATCGCGTCGGCATCGATATCCTCCACACGCAGGCCGCGGATGCTCTCCTGGACCTGCACCATGTCGTTGATACGGTTGAGGTACCACGGATCGATACCGCAGATGGCACGGATACGCGCGACATCCCAGCCGCGGCGCAGGGCCTCGACCACAAAGAAGATGCGATGCTCGGTCGGGGTTGCCACGGCCTGAGCGAGCTCGTCGTCGCCCAGCTTGTCGGCACCCTCCTTTCCACCGGCGCAAATGCCCTGGTGTCCGTCCTCCAGCGAGCGCATGGCCTTGCCAAAGGCCTCCTCAAAGGTGCGGCCGATCGCCATAATCTCGCCCACGGCCTTCATGCGCGTGGTGAGCGTGGGGTCGGTACCCTTGAACTTCTCGAAGGCAAAGCGCGGCACCTTGACCACGCAGTAGTCGATTGTGGGCTCAAAGCAGGCGGGCGTAGCCTTGGTGATGTCGTTGACGATCTCGTCGAGCGTGTAGCCCACAGCCAGGCGCGCGGCGGCCTTGGCAATGGGGAAACCCGTGGCCTTGGAAGCGAGGGCGGACGAACGGCTCACGCGCGGGTTCATCTCGATGACGATCAGGCGGCCGGTCTGGGGGTTCACGGCAAACTGCACGTTGGAGCCACCGGTCTCGACGCCGATCTTCTCCAGAATGGCGAGCGAGGCCACGCGCATGCGCTGATACTCAAGGTCGGAGAGCGTCTGCGCCGGCGCCACGGTGATGGAGTCGCCGGTGTGCACGCCCATGGGGTCGAGATTCTCGATGGAGCACACGATGATGCCGTTGCCGGCATGGTCGCGCATGACCTCCATCTCATACTCTTTCCAGCCCTCGATGGACTCCTCGACCAGCACCTCGTGGGCAGGCGAGAGCTCCAGGCCCTGGCTCACGATGGAGACGAGCTCCTCGTGGGTGTGAGCGATGCCGCCGCCGGCACCGCCCAAGGTAAAGCTCGGGCGCAGTACGCAGGGATAGCCCACGCGCTCGGCGATAGCCTCGGCGTCGGCCACGCTGTAGGCATAGCCCGAGCGCGCGACCTCCAGGCCAATCTCGGCCATGGCCTCGTTAAAGAGCTTGCGGTCCTCGCCGCGCTCGATGGCGGCAAGGTCGCAGCCGATCATCTCGACGCCGTACTTGTCGAGCGTACCGTCTTTCGCCAGCTCGACGGCGGCGTTCAGACCGGTCTGGCCGCCCAGCGTGGGCAGCAGCGCGTCCGGGTGCTCTTTCTTGATTACGCGCTCGATAAACTCGGCGGTGATGGGCTCGACATAGGTGCGGTCGGCCAAGCCCGGGTCGGTCATGATGGTCGCCGGGTTGGAGTTGACCAGGATGACCTCAAAGCCATCCTCCTTGAGCACCTTGCAGGCCTGGGCGCCGGAGTAGTCGAACTCGCAGGCCTGGCCGATGACGATGGGGCCCGAACCAATGACGAGGATACGCTTGATGTCAGTACGTTTAGGCATATTAGTTCTCCTCGGTCTCAGCGGTCTCGGACTCAGCAAAGTTCCAGCCGGCAAGGCGGTCCTTCGCGGTGTCGATGTCCAGGTAGTTCTCCTCGCCGTCCATGAGTCGCGTAAAGGCGGTAAAGAGATAGTGGGCATCGGTGGGGCCAGGCGAGGCCTCGGGGTGATACTGGACCGAGAAGCACGGGGCGTCGAGCAGCTGGATGCCCTCGGCGGTGCCGTCGTTGAGGTTCACATGTGTCAGGCGAATGCGACCAAAGCGCTCGTTCATCACGACTGGCGCGATTCCGCGGCGCACCCAGACGCGCAGATCTCCATCGGCCGCATGCTCGGTCTCGCCGCCGGAAAGCTCGGGGACAAGCTTGCCCAAGCTGGGGAACAGCAGGCCAAAGCCATGGTTTTGCGCGGTGATCTCCACACGGCGGCTTACCAGGTTCATAACCGGCTGGTTGCCACCGCGGTGACCGAACTTAAGCTTTTCCATCTGGGCGCCGCAGGCCAGGCTGATCATCTGGTGACCAAGACAAATACCAAAGACCGGCACCTTGCCGATCAGCTGCTGCACCTGCTCGTAGGTCTCCACCACGGCGTCGGGGTCGCCGGGGCCATTGGACAAAAAGACGCCGTCGGGATTCATGTCGAGCACCTGCTGGGCAGGCGTGTCCCACGGCACGACGGTAAGGTCGCAGCCGGCGCGGACCAGCCCCTCCAGAATGCCGCGCTTCACACCGCAGTCGTAGGCGACCACTTTGTGACGGGCAGGAGCGGCAGCCGAAAGCGCAAAGTCATGCGTGGCAGGCAGGTCGACGGCGACAAAGGCGTGGGGCTCAGGGCAGCTCACGGTCTTGACCAGGTTCTCGCCTACCAACGTGGGCGCTGCGGCCAGATGCTCGGCAAGCTCGTCGACGTCGAAGATCTCGGTCGAGATAATGCCCATCTTGGAACCATTGTCGCGCAGATGGCGCACCAGAGCGCGGGTATCGACACCCTCGATAGCGACGATGCCGTGAGCGCGCAGGTACTCCGGCACGCTGACGGCCGAGCGCCAGTTAGAAGGCGTGGCGCACATGTCGCGAACGATCATGCCGCGCATAGCCGGAGCGCTCGCAGGGCGCACGGCGTCGCCGGGGAAGGCCGACTGGACGTCGGTCTCGTCGATACCGTAATTGCCGATCTGCGGATAGGTCATGGTTACGATTTGGCCGGCATAACTCGGGTCGGTCATGACCTCAAAGTAGCCCTCGAGCGAGGTGTTGAAGCAGACTTCGCCGGTCGCGGTACCCTCGGCGCCGCATGCACGTCCATAAAAAATGGTCCCATCCTCAAGATACAGGATGCAGGGACCGCAGGTGCCCTTGCTGGTTTTGGCCAGCATACGCTGGCAAAGCTCGCTGGGCGCGAAGGTGCGGGCGGCAGCGCCCGCGGTATGGTTGTTCGCCATAGTTCTCCTTCCCGGTCTCACAGGACCGGCTTAAAGGTGTGTAGTTAGGCCTCGCGGTATTGTAACCGCAAGTATGCCTCATGGCGTTAATTTCATCGAAATGTTTACGAAATGATAATTATGACTTTCTATGCATAATGATTTTTCTGGGACGGGGATTAAAAAATCATCCCGCGCGGGCTTGTGGCTCACGCGGGATGATGGCGTCTTACTTTTTCTTGTCCTGTTCCAGCAGTTCGGACGGTGTGCGATCGGGCTTGCCGCCGCGGAAAATCTCGCGGCCATGCAGACGATGCTCCAGGTCACGCTCGGCCTTTTCCTCGTCAATCTTGGTCTGGCTCACCACCGGATCCTCAATCAACGACGACACCGAGTTCACCTGCTTCTGAATGCGCTCGGCGATGGTGTCATCCATACTCACG
>CABUVB010000067.1 GCA_902494815.1 uncultured Collinsella sp.
GCGGGGCCCGAAGCGCAGCAACATCGCGCTCCGGGCCCCGCTCGCTGCAACGTAGTCGGAATAATAGGAATTCCCGTTTTTCACTCCTGCAACCCCACGGCACAAGGCATGTTAAGCCGTTAGCAAAACTTGCAAAAGATAGCAAAACTTGCAAAAGATAGCAAAACTTGCAAAAATTAGCAAAACTTGCAAAAATTAGCAAAACTTGCAAAGGAGCTACCATGGAGTACAGCAAGAACCCCTTTACCCCGACGTTCGGAAGCGTCCCTCCCTTTCTAGCGGGTCGCGAGCATATCCTGCGTGACATCAACCGTGGCTTCATCAACGGCCCGGGAGATCCCAACCTGTCAACCATTTTTACTGGCGCAAGGGGAACGGGCAAAACGGCGCTTCTCTCGCTCCTTTCAGAAACGGCGCTTGAACACGGTTGGATCGCAGCAAATGTCTCCGCCATGCCAGGCATGCTCGAAGATATTATCGAGCGAACCAAAGAAGCCACAGATAGCTACCTCTCAAAGCCTCATGCGCGCATAAACGGCGTTCAAATTGGTCCAGTGGGCATCGATTGGACATATGCTCAAGAGGTCCAGGGCAACTGGCGCACACGCATGAATGGCATCTTTAAGCAACTCGAAAAACATGACATCGGACTTCTCATTACCATCGATGAAGTCACCGTCGATCTCGAAGAAATGCTTCAATTTGCCTCTGTTTACCAGCACTTTGTACGCGAAGGTAAAAAAGTTGCCCTACTCATGGCAGGACTGCCCTACAAAGTATCGGCACTGCTGCGTAACGATTCCGTCTCGTTCCTCAGGCGTTCCCAATATCATCAGCTAGGACGAATCACTGACATTGAAATTGCAAACGCCTTTCGCAAAACCGTTGAGGCCGGAGGACGTTCAATCACACCAGAAGCGCTCGAGAATGCTGTGAAGGCCGTCGACGGATTCCCCTACATGATGCAGCTCGTCGGATATCGCACTTGGGATGTTTCGGAGAACTCGCCCCAAATCAGTGCATCCGATGTCCAGCAGGGTTCCCTACTCGCACGCATGGAGCTGCGTGATCGCATTCTCGAAACGACCTATCGAGAGCTTTCCGATAAAGACATTGAGTTTTTACTCGCGATGCTGCCCGATTCTGGCCCCAGCAGGGTCTCGGAGATAGCCAAACGCATGGGCGTCGCCAGCAACTACGCAAGCCAATACAAACGCCGCCTTCTCGAGGACGGCGTCATCGGGGAACGTGGGCGTGGTCTCGTTGGCTTTGACATCCCCGCATTCAGGGAGTTCCTGAGCGAGAAAGTCTCCTAGCACGCGGAGATTGTCCATAAGGACATCAACGCATGGCAATCAGTAATCCTCTTGGTAAGGGAAGTAGGCTTTCCGCCAACGCTGATTGCCATGCGTTCTTCTTGTCCTTAGGCGAGCTTGCGAGCGAGCTCTCGCACCTCTTCCAACTTGGGCGAGGAGGCCATGCTGTCGCGCTCGGTCATACCGCTAATGGTGACAATGCCCTGGTCCTCCCACTTGCAGTACGCGCAGGTTGACTTGTACATAGCAATCGCCGCATCATAGACGCCCTCGCTGTGGCTATCGAGCAAAAGGGCCGTCTTGGTGAACGGGAAGCCCGTAGCACCGAAAGCGTACAGGCGGTCGATGGCGGCCTTCTCCTGCGCGGTGATATCAAACCAGTAGATGGGCGAAGCGAAGACAACCATGTCGGCGCCTTTCAGCGGCTCAATCACGTTGGCCATGTCATCCTTCTGCACACAGGTGCCCTCATGGGTAAAGCAGTACTGGCATCCCAGACAACCAGCGATCTTCTTGCTGGCAACGCGGATGACCTCGACTGTATGGCCGGCCTCGCGCGCGGTCTCGGCAAACGCCTCGACCATGGTGTCGGTATTGGCGCCCTTGCGCGGGCTACCACTCAATACAACGATATTCATAGGAATCTCCCTTCTTCATGCCGCAGGCGCGCGGCACGCATTTCGTTGTAACCAAAACAGATGGAGCTATTCAGTCGTCTGCAGACCACATCTCTTGTTCGTGTTCTCTAGACACAATCTCATTGCCTGATAACTCCTCGGCCACCTTGATTCTCTCTCCGAGAATTGAACAGCAAATCGTTGCTCGCAAAGTATCGACTGTGGGAAAATTAACTTGAGCTTTCTCCCTGCTCGCGTAAGCGTTCGCGTGAAAGAGCCTAGCCGCATCGGCCAGGTGCAATATGGATCCGCGGAAACCGGCCTACGAACAAGGAGCGCCTTATGTATGGACAGCATGTTGCACCGCAGACCCATAACAAACGCACTGGTCTGTCTATCCGCAACGTCAAGCTTCATGTAGGCGCCAGAGTCGTCGCCTTCGGAGTAAGCATTCTTATGGCTGGGCAGCTTTTGCTACCCTACGCAGCACTGGCGACAGAAATGCCCGAACCCGATGTCGCAGCACCCATCACCTGCGACGAAGTCAACGCGGAAGGCAGCCTCGCAGCAACCCCCGTCGTCGATCATTACTACGATTTGGAGCTACTCCCTGCTTTCGAGTTGGTCCAGAACGAGGCTCTTGTATACGATTTTCCCGACAAACCCGAGGACTTCATCTACGGGCTTAACGACACCGTCCATCTCTTCAAGATCGACACCGATACCGAAAGCCTTATAAAAACCGAGAACCCCAAAGAGGCCAGCGTCTCTATTGCCCTGACTATGATCGACAATCACGTTAGAGCAACCGTAGTCTTTACAGGCAGTTACGCCGACGACCAAATCCCTTACAGGCTGAACCTCAACAGCTCAACCCACCTTGGCACACACGTTGACCGTGACTTCGACAGCGGGCAGGGGATTATGCACGAAACGCGGCACGATTACTACATCCGCTACGTCTTCGACAGCGACGTGCACTTGATTGCAACCGATACGAGCGGTTCCAAACCCGATCCAAGTGTTAAACCGAGCCCAGAGGTCAAACCCGAACCGGAAACCAAGCCCGAGCCCACACCGCAGCCCAAGGCAGACAAGCCCGCGGCAAATCCTGTTTCCACTAAGGCAGTAGCGGCGGTTAAACCAGCCGGGACCACCTTACCCGCGACGGGCGACAACGGTGCGATGGCAGCCGCCCTGAGTGTTGCCGGTGGTGTAGTTGCGGCAGTTGGCATTTCTGCAACAAGGCGTCGCAACCGCTAGCCAGCATTTCGTACCCCGCAGACAAAGCTCTATCCCCGCTCCGATGAGCTTTACTCACCGAGAAGTTTCTTCCCCACGGAAATGAGTTTCTTTCCAACGGCCGCCTTCACGCCAATCATTACAACCACGTGGGCAGTGCGGGCTTCGAGATCCGCAGCGATGATGTCCCCCGATGCCCGCACTGCGGCTGGCAGCTTGTGCCGTGGGTGCGAGACGACACGTTTTTGCTGGGCACGGTATGGCGCGAGAGTCTCGAACGATATGAGCGCTTCGTGCGCGAGCGCGGTAGTAGCCGCGTGCTGTTGCTGGAGCTCGGCGTGGGCGAGATGACCCCCGGCATCATTACGCTCCCGTTCTGGAGCATGACCGCAAAGCTGCCGGATGCGCACCTGCTGAGCGTGAACATCTCGGGCGATTCGGCTCCGCTGCAGCTTGGAAGCAAGGCAGAGGCGATCCAGGCAGACTTGGGTGCCTTGTTCTCGGCGGCGCGGGCCGACGACTAGTAGCGCGGCGAGGCGTCTTGCCGCAAACCGTCCTCGCTAAATGCATGACCGTTAATAAGTAAAAAGCAAGGTGCGTCTTATTTCAAATACTCCTCAAAGAACGCTTTCAGCTTTCCAAACGGAATGACGTCCATCTGATCGTAAAGGTCGGTGTGGCTGGCACCGGGGATAATGAGCAATTCCTTGTTGTCCCCCGTCAGCTTGCTGTACGCGGTTTCGCTGAAATAGCGGGAGTGTGCCTTCTCGCCATGCACCAGCAGCACGGCGGAGCGGATCTCGCCGGCATACTGCAAAATCGGCATATTCAGGAACGACAGCGAGGACGTCACATTCCAACCACCGTTGGAGTTCAGGCTGCGGGGATGGTAGCCTCGCGGAGTTTTGTAGTAGGCGTAATAGTCCGCTACAAACTGCGGCGCGTCCTCCGGTAGCGGATCGACCACGCCGCCCGCCAGCGCATAGCCGTCGTTTTTATAGTCCTCGGTGCGCTGCACGTTCAACGCTTTCCGCTTTTCAAAGCGCGCCTGCTCGGAATCCTCGGCGTCAAAATAGCCGTTTGCGGTCACGCGGGTCATATCGTACATGGTCATAGCCGCGGTAGCTTTGATACGGGTGTCGATGGCCGCCGCATTGACTGCCATGCCGCCCCAACCGCAGATACCGATAATGCCGATACGCTCCGGGTCAACGCTTTCCTGCACGGAGAGGAAATCCACCGCTGCGCAGAAGTCCTCGGTGTTGATGTCCGGGGATGCCACATAGCGGGGCGTACCGCCGCTCTCGCCGGTATAGGACGGGTCAAAGGCAATTGCGAAAAAGCCCAGCTCCGCCATTTTCTGCGCGTACAGACCGGAGGACTGCTCCTTCACCGCGCCAAACGGGCCGCTGACGGCGATGGCGGGCAGCTTGCCTTCCGCGTTCTTAGGCACGTACACGTCGGCAGCCAGCGTGATGCCGTAGCGGTTGTGGAAGGTCGCCTTGCTGTGCTCAACCTTGTCGTTTTTGGGGAACACCTTGTCCCATTCCTGCGTCAGTTTCAACTGCTCCATGCCTAAGCCTCCTTGTCAGTCGCTTTAAGGTATTGCTCGTCGTCCACGGGCTCCAACCACTCGTTGGAGGCCTCCTCGCCCGGAACCTCCACTGCGAGATGGGAGAACCAGCTGTCGGGCGCCGCACCGTGCCAGTGCTTTACGCCCGCGGGAATATTTACTACATCGCCAGGGCACAGCTCTTGTGCCGGTTTGCCCCATTCCTGGTAAAGCCCTCGACAAGCCACGCAGACGAGGATCTGTCCGCCACTGCTTTTGGCGTGATGGATGTGCCAGTTGTTGCGGCAGCCGGGTTCGAACGTCACGTTGTAGACGCCGACCTGCTTGGTGGAAAGGGGCGCGAGGTAGCTTTGCCCGATAAAGTACTTCGCAAATGCGTCGTTGGGGGCACCGATGGGAAAGGCCATCTCGTTTTGATGCTTGATTCGTGCGTCGACGGCATCACTATCCGCCCAGACCTCCTTCGCCATGCGAAAGGCCGCCCACGCCTTGGGCCATCCCGCATAAAACGCCGCATGCGTAAGGATTTCCGCTATCTCAGTCCTGGTCACCCCGTTGTTCTTTGCGGACATCAGATGATATTGGAACGAAGAGTCCGTCAGCCCCTGTGCCATCAAGGCAACCACCGTCACAACGCTGCGATCTCGAAGGGAAAGCCCGTCTTCTCGGCTCCACACCTCGCCGAACAGCACATCGTCATTGAGCTGTGCAAATTTGGGGGCAAAGTCCCCCAGGGTATCCCTGCCCGCCGTCTGCTTAATTGCCATGTTTGATTCCTCCTGTCGATGGTTTTGAGTGCAAAACTGCTTCCGCGCGGTCAAGCTGCCCGCCTAGATCCCCATGCCCATTCGTCGCGCCTGCTCAAGGGCGGGGTGCCCGGCGATTCCGCCCACACCGTTCACGCCACCGGCGAAAACCGTTTTGCCCATTACAGACCACCCCTTGCGCTACCGATTTGTATTGACGAGAATGAAGGTAATACCTAAACCTGACTTTAGGTCAAGGAATGAATTCGAGATTTATTCGGAGGGGCCATGTACACAATCGGACAGGTGGCGGAGATGTTCGGTCTGCCCGCCTCAACGCTGCGGTATTACGACAAGCAGGGATTGTTCCCGGGGCTGGAGCGGATGTCCGGCATTCGCCGATTCGGCGATACGGAACTCGAGGCGCTTCGGGTCATCGAATGCCTGAAGAAGGCGGGAATGGAGATCAAGGACATCCGTCTGTTCATGGAATGGTGTGCAGAGGGTCCATCAACATACCCCCAGCGCAAGGCCATGTTCGAGGAGCGGAAGGCCCACATGGAGTCGGAGATCGCGAAGATGAACCGTGCCCTGGACATGTTGAAGTTCAAATGCTGGTACTACGAGCAAGCGATTCAAGATGGCAGCGAGGATAGGCTGGAGACGCTGATTCCCGACAATTTGCCGGAAGAAATCAAAGGCGCCTACGAAAACGCACACGCTCGATAAAGCCGTTCGCTATCCATGGGACTCTGGCAAGGAGCTCCTTCCGAACAGAACGAAAAAGAAAGCCTCCGAACCAAAAGGTCCGGAGGCTGTTATTTCCGCTATTCCCACTCGGCAATAGGAGTCACTGGCCAAAAGCTTGTCAACATCAAAACAAGTCCTCAATCTATCGATTCTACGTGAGGCAATGGTCCTCATTTGATGCCCGCACTGTTTGCGCACTAGGGAGCAAAAGAATCTGGCCGCCGCTCAAATAAGATCACCGCCATCTTGCATAAACGACGCCATGTTAAGGTGCCTGACGCCATCCCTCTCCTGCAATAGAGGATCAAGCGTGAACAAGTAGCGCGGATACCCATCCCTGATGTGGCCGAACGGCCTGTACTCGCGCTCCTCGACGCCTCTGTCGGCAATCGACATAGAGACCTGGATGTAGGCGTAAGCATTGCGCCTACGAGCGATGAAGTCACACTCGAGCTTCCCAATACGGCCCACAGAAAGCTCGTACCCGCGCGATGCAAGATAGAGGTAGAGCACGTTCTCCAACGCCGGCCCGTAGTTAATCCTCGCATCCGTGTTCATGGCGAAATAGAAGCCGGGATCAGCCAGGTAGTACTTCTCTTCGCGGATAAGCGATCGCCGAGACTTGAGATCGAACCTCGAGCAGCGATAAAGGATCTTCGCGTCAACAAGAATCTGGATATACCGATTGAGCGTTTCGCGCTTGATGGGAATCTTCTCGACATCATTGAAGTACGCAAGGAGGTTCTTCAGGTTCGTCGGCGCACCAAAGTTGTTGATGAGATACGTCTGGACGGCATCGAAAACCGAGACATTCTTAATCTTGTTCGAATGTTTGACGTCCTTTTCAAAGATCTCATGAATAACACTCTTGATATAGGTGCGCTTTTCATCCTCGCCCTCATACTCCAACGCTTTGGGAAATCCTCCAAGGGTCAGGTACTCGGTAAACTCTCCCACGAGAACGTCATTGACAGGCTTGCCGAGAAAACGCTTCATATCGATATATTCCGCAAAGTCGAGTGGGAACACCTCGAACTCGATATAGCGACCCGTCAGCTTTGTAACAAGCTGCCCAGAAAGCAGATATGAATTCGAACCGGTAATGAAGATGGACCAACCGCCATCTGTCCGGTAGCCGTTGATGAGCAGCTCGAATTCCTCTACGTTCTGAATCTCATCGATGAAGAGGTACTTCGTCCCCTCAGTGTCTGCTGGGGTCGACATGTCAATCAGATTTTCGAGCTCATCGGTCGTCTTGACCTTCCTGTTCTCCCGTGAGTCGAGGTCGATATAGATGATGTGGTCGCTCGCTACACCGGATTCCACAAGTTCGTCTGCGATTGATTGCATGAGGCAGGATTTACCACACCTGCGAACACCGGTGATTACCTTGATCATCCCGTCATCGTGGTAGAAACCACGCATTTGCTTCAGATACTTTTCACGTCGGTATATACGCAAGATGCACCCCCTTTTTTCAGTGTCCATTTTATCAGTTATAGGGGTACTTTTTTACATTTTATAAAAAAGCGTACCGATAACTTATTCTCACTTAGTTTCGGAAGTCGAGCAGGCGGTCGCTGTAATATTCGTATTGCTGACGTCGCGCCTCGATCTCGGCAGGGATACCGTCGGTGAGCGATTTCGTTAGGGTGTCGAAGCGGTCGAGGATGTCGACGACCTTCTGCTGGGTGCCGATGGATGGGGCGGGAATCTCGACCCTCGATAAGTCCACAGGCGCGGCTTCGATTACCTTTTTCGATTTAGCGTATTGCTCTTCAGATCATCGTGGTGTGCTCGTAGCCGCGCTCCACGAGGAGCCGCTCGGCAACGTCGAGAATCTTCTCGACCGTCTCCTCCGGGTACTTATTGCGTGCCACGGGCACCTCCGTCCTTGTTATCGCGATAAACATACCATGAGTGGCGTACGGGTCGAGAAGGGCTGGCGCCAAAAGAGCCCAACGGCCGTTACAGCTTCGTTAGAAACGCGCCCCACCATGGATGGTGAACCCGAAAGGTAAGGCGCGCGGGCATGGCGACTCGGCCCGCGCGCCCGGAAGAGAAAGGACGAACCCATGGGTTACATGCTCGAGACGCGCGGGCTCACCAA
>CABUVB010000068.1 GCA_902494815.1 uncultured Collinsella sp.
ATTTGAGACAAGGTGACGTGAAACGAAAGGGCGCTGACCTTCTGGTCGCGCCCTTGAAGTTGAACGTCAGATTGTCCAAATGCGGCCCACGCAGCGTCGGTTGGTTACGGCGTTCGGTAAAACCGCGTAACCCTAAAGCTCCGTTACTTCAACGCTGTTGTAGACCTCGTCCCAGCGATCCATGACCAGGTGGCCGGTCTTGGGATCCATGGCGTTGAGCTTGCCGCAGGTATTGGCGGTCTTGAGCACCGTGACGTCGTCGGCACCAGCAGCAATCGCATGCGCAAAGCCGGCGATGGTCGAGTCGCCGGAACCCGTCGCGTTCACTGCCGCAATCGCGGGCGTCTTGGCGCGGAACGCACGACCCTCATGGAAGCCCACCGAACCGGCAGCGCCCATCGAAACGACAACCCAGGGAATACCGGCAAAGCGGCCATCGGCGGCAAGCGCCTCGCGCAGGGCATCGACATCATCGGTCGTAAAGGACGTACCCAGCAGGCCGTTAATCTCGGTCAGGTTGGGCTTTACGAGCTCAGGCTTGGCATCGGACTCCAGCGCGGCCTCCAGCGATGCACCCGAGGTGTCGAGCAGCACCTTGGCGCCCGCCTCCTCGGCGATCTTGACGAGCTCGGCATAGTAGCCGGCATCGACACCGCGCGGCAGCGAGCCCGAAAGCGTCACAACGTCTGCCTTCGCTGCAAGCTCGGCAAACTTGGCCGTAAAGGCCTCGAGCTCGGCCGGAGCGATCTGCGGGCCGCTCTCCAAAAGCTCGGTCTGATTACCCTCGTGCAGAATATTCAGGCAAATGCGCGTCTCACCGGCGATGGGCACAAAGTCGTTCTTGACGCCGTCGGCATCCATAAGCTCGGCCATATAGGCACCCATGTGGCCGCCGAGCAGACCGGTCGCGAGCACATCGTCGCCCAACTGCAGCAACACGCGGCTCACGTTGAGGCCCTTGCCGCCAGCGGTCTTTTCGGGCGTCACACGGTTCACGTCGTCGATGATCAGCTTGTCGAGCTGATAGCGCGTATCAATCGACGGGTTCATGGTAACGGTCAGAATCATGTTGAACTCCTGTTCCGGGGCGGCATAACCCGCCCCAAACATACGATAACTCGTTAAAGGATCTCGATCTCAAAGCCGCGGGTGACGGTCTCCCCCGGCTTGGCCACCAGGCAGCCACGCTTGTGCTCCAGGATATCGTCCTCGTCGGAACAGGTGGACAGGCCGCCCCACGGTTCCACGGCCACAAAGTCGCCCTTGGGCTTGCTCCACACAATCAGGTACGGCATATCGGGGAACGTCAGGCGCACGCCCTTGTCCTCGGTCTTCTTGGTCAGCGTGACCACATGGCTCTCGAGCACATCAAAGATGGTCTCGGCAAAGTCGAAGAGCTCGTGAGTCAGCGGCAGGTCGTGGCCGACCATCGGGTTTTTGCTGCGATGCTCGACATCAATCAGGCCTGTCGAGGGAACGGCAGTACAGAGCTCAGCGGCCTCACGCTGCTCAAAACGGAGCTCGTAATCGTCATAGGACTCGCCCTCGTCGAGCGGGCACTTAAAGCCAGGGTGACCGCCCACAAAGAACGGCATGTCCTCGGTGCCCTCATTGGTCACCTCGTACGACACGGCCACCTTTTCCGAATCAATCGTGTAACGAGCAACGATCTTAAACGGATACGGGTACTGCTCGAGCAACTCGGCATGGTCGGCAGAGCTTAGGCTCAGCGCAACCATGTTGTCACTCTGTTCCTCGAGCTTCCACTCCTGTTTGCGCGCAAAGCCGTGGCGGGCGAGCTTAACCTCGCGGCCGCCCATGGTCATTGCGTGACCGTCGCGAAGGCCGCCGCAAATCGGAAAGCAAATGGGTGCCTGGCCCGACCAGACCGAAGGATCGCCCTGCCACAGGTACTCGCGACCGTTGGCCGCAATAGAAGTGAACGATCCGCCAGCCGTGCTCAACGCAATGCGGACAGAGCCGTTATCAAGAACAAACTCCATAGGAGCCTTCCCTTTCTTACGACAGCCCGCCAAGTCAGTGGGGCTGATAGCAAACCGGCCCGCGCCCCATCACAGAAACGCGAGCCGTCAACGGACTAGTTAATTACGCCGGATACCCGCTAATCATGGTATTCTCCGCGGTCCCACTTCTCCAGGAACTCGTCAAAGAAGTGCGGGTCAGCCTGAGCCTCGGCGTCGGCCTTGTTGCAGGCATCGATCTTGGCGATCAGGGCATCGTGCTCGGGAGTCTTCTCGTAGGGCTCCTCCAGGAAGGCAAGCATGATGTCGGCCATCAGGAACTCGCCAGTGATCTTGCCGCCAAAGCCCACGATGTTGGCGTTGAGCTCGCGACGGGCATACAGGGCAGAGGTCATGTCGCGAACCAGGGCGCAACGGGCGCCGGGAACCTTGTTGACGGCGTTGGTGATGCCGATGCCGGTGCCGCACAGGGCCACGCCAAAGTCGGCCTTGCCGCTGGCAACAGCCTCGCCCACGGCCTTACCGTAGATGGGATAGTGCGTACGGGTGTGGCTGTAGGTGCCGCAGTCGAGCACCTTGTAGCCAGCCTGCTCCAGGCGGTCGGCCAGATAGATCTTCTCGTCCGTAACGATATGGTCGCAACCGATTGCGATGGTCTTCTTCATCAGAACGTCCTTTCGTCTGAATTCACAAGTTGAGGTAGAAGTTCGAGTTCTCGGTGGCTCTCGTTAGGCCATCTTATTGAGCATGTCGACACGGATCTGGTGACGGCCGCCGGCGTACTGGGCGCGCAGGAACTCGCGGGCGATCTTCTTGGCGACCTCGGTGCCCACAACGCCCGGGCCCATGGTGACCATGCGCGAACCGTTGTGCTCGCGGGTCATGTAGGCGGAACGCTCGTCGGAAATGTTGGCAACGACCATGCCCTTGATCTTGACGGCGGCCATATAGGAGCCGACGCCGTACTTATCGAATGCGAAGCCCTGGGAATCCTTGTGCTCCAGCAGGTCCTTGGCAACGGCGGTCGCGGAATCGACAAAGTCCGCGGCAGGGGTCTCGGAATAGTCGACGACCTCGTGACCGTCGGCGATGAGCATCTCCTTGATGGACTCCTTCATCGACATACCGTCGGCATCGGAAGCGATTACAACCCTCATGACATCCTCCTTGAGAGATACGCAGGTGCGTAGTTTCTGTTTGGAAGTGTTGAATCGCGTTCAGGTCCGGGCATCTGAATGTGCGGTTCTTCACTGTTCATGTTTATTTGAACACATTCGAACAGTAACTGCAACAACTATTTGTTTATCTTTGTTCTTTTTTGAACAAATACCGTTTACGGATGATTGCTGACCGTTTGGATTCAGGGAATGCCCGGCTTGTCACGTATTCAACAAACAAAAAGGGCGGCCGAGAACGTGTCTCGGCCGCCCTTCGGCGGTATTCCCCGGTATATACAGCTGTTTTAGCTACTCGGACTGCCCACCCTTTTTGGCGTGCTTGGACGGAGCGCTCAGAAAGCGGTCCGTCAAATAGTTCGCGGGACCGGAGATATCAATCCCCAGCAGTACGTGTCCCAGCCACAGGAACGCCACGAGCACCAGCAGCGGGATAACGCACGAAGTCACGATCATCACGATGACGCCTTCAATCAAATCGGTCACCTGCCGCACGATCTCATCGGTCATCTGCTTGGCGCCGCTGGTCACCGACGTAACAAGGCTCGATGCCCCATCAGTCAACTGCTCGAGCACGTTTTTGGACTCCGTGGTCTCGGATTTTTTCTTGTTCGATTTTGAGCTGGTCTCGGCTGACTTGTCCGTGGTGTCGGCCGCATCCGCAGCGTCCGCAGCCTTTTGCTCAGCTTGCTCAATACTTACGCGATACGTTTCATCGACCTTCTGCGACACCCATACGCTCGCGGGCACGAGCGCCATGCCGATCACGGCAACCACCAGCACGCGCGTCGCCACACGGCGCAGGACAGCGCTCGTGCTCCAGCGCCCGTGAATGCCGAGCGACACCGCAAAGAGCACCAACGCAAACGGGATTAAGATGCCCAGGCCAACCGACCACAAAATAGTTAGCAGGTATTTCTCTAGGTAGAGCACGGCAAGCACGATGCCCAGGTTACCCGAAAGCTGCGCGAGCTGCTCGGCAACCGGCGTTCCCGTATCACCAGGCAGCGCGGTAATGCCCGCAGACAGCGCCACGCACGAGGTCGTGAGTGCCAAAACGTTGCCCTTCTTTTGATCGATAACCTCGATGGTGGAGTCCCAAGTCTTGGTATCGGCGAAATGCGGACGAGCTACAAAGCCCGACAGCAGCGCCAGCACCACGAGCGCAACGATAAAGCCAATCTGCAGCTTTTTGTTTGCGCACACGACATCGGACAGGCTGGGCTGCAGCTCGGTTACCGTCGTGTGCTCGGTTATCTGGACAGGACGCCCATGAGCCATCTCGTGCGCGCCTCTTTTTTGTATTGACCCGTTATCCGGCATTTGGATACCTCCTCAGTCCGGCGTTTAATGCGAAAGGAAGTATACCCACCGAGCAAAAATCGAACGGGAGGACGAACGGAGCGCACCAAGACTGTCCCCAATGACTAGTCGTTTAAGAACGTCCCCAATGACTATCTCGGGATGAGTTGCGGGGAGGAGGACAGAAAAAGCCCTGCCGCGGGTTTGCGGCAGGACTTTTGGAAGGGAACTTGGTTGTGAGGGCTCGTTAGGCGAGCTTGGCCTCGAGCTCGGCGATGCGCTTGTAGGCATCGATGGTAAAGCGGGCCTGCTTCTCCAGGATCATAGTGGTCATGAGAGTGTCCTGAGCGTGAGCCATGATGAAGGTCATCTCCATCTCGCCACCGCCGGCCTCCTGCGAAAGCAGCTTGGTCTGCGTGTCGTGGGCACCGATGAGCGCATCGCTGGCATCCTTGTGCAGCTGCTCGGCCTTCTCAAAGTCACCCTCGCGAGCAGCATCGAGCGCTGCAAGCAGATCGGTCTGGGCGTCACCTGCGTATGCGACGATCTCGAATCCAACCATCGAGATTTCTTCTTTGGTTGCCATGTTGCGTTCCTTTCACATATGAACCAATGGAGAGCATCGCGTCCGGGCATACGCGCTGCGTTGTGTATGACAGAAACAATAACATTCAAACAAAAAAGAACAGCGCAAAACGTAATTTCGAGCTATGAACGGTCACTTTTCGACCGTGAACGGTTTTTAAACCAATTTAAACAATATCGAACACAATTAGCGGAAACCCAAACAGACCCGCGCCCTAGCGTACATCGCGCACCGTATCGCCCTCGACGAGCACGCCCGGAAACAGCATGTGCTCCACACCGGGTTCAACGCCCTCGGCGCCGGCAATCTTGTCAACCGCCCACATGCCGACGCGCTTGTTGTCAAAGCGCACCGTGGTCAAGCGACAATCGGGCACGATATCGCCCAGGCTGTCGTCAACACCCGCCACGCTCACGTCCTCGGGCACGCGCTTTCCGCGCGACTCGAGTCCGCGAATGCAGCCGTAGGCCATGGCGTCGTTGGAGGCATAGATGGCAGTACAGGTCGGATCATCCGCCAGGGCCTGACCTGCGGCATATCCGCTCTGCGCCGTCCAGTCGCCACGCACGAGCTGCGGGGGCTCAATGCCATGCGCACGCAATGTCTCACGCCAGCCTTCCTCGCGCCGCATGCCCGAAAGCGAGCGCTCGGGACACGAGATAAAGTGCACAGTCTTGTGTCCCTGCCCCAGCAAATACTCGACCACCTGGCGCGAACAATCGAACTGGTCGTTATCGACCGTTGAACAGAGCGGGTGCTCCAACATCGTAACGAGCACCGTCTGCATGCCGGGCAGCGGCTCGAAGGTTCCAAAGTCCGCCGGCATGCGGTTCATAATCACAACCATGCCATCCACCGGCAGTGCGCTCATGCGCGACGATGCGCTCTCGAGGGTATACGGATGCCCGTCTACTTTAGTGAGGGTGATGGCATAGCCGTGCTTATCGGCGGCGGCGGCAAAGCCCTCCATACGGTCGAGGTTGCCGGTGCCGGTAATGTTGAACATGGCGACGCCGACGGTCTTAAACTTGCCACGGCGCAACGATCGACCGGCAAAATTGGGGCGATACCCCAGCTCGCGCATGGCGGCACGCACGCGTTCCTTGGTCTCGGGGCGCACGCTGGGCGAATCGTGCACCGTACGCGAGACTGTCTGCTCCGAGACGCCCGCGAGGCGCGCTACGTCTTTGACGGATACCGATTTTTTAACAGCGGCCATAGGTCGATCTTTCTATGTCAACGATGCCATTGGTGGCACCTTGCGCAGTCAAATGAAACGTCTTCAAGTATATCCAACGCCTCCCCCACCATACGCTCACCACCCAAAACCTACCGTTCACCGACATTTTTGCTTCCCCGAACGGCTTTTGTCTACCAAATGTTAACGTTGCCATTGTGCAAACACAGAGCCACCGGGCGGCTCAAACGTTTACGCGTAAGGAATCGACGGTTCGCAGGCACAGGAACCACCGGTTCGCGTCTTTTTTTGTGTCGCAAAATGGCAACGTCAACATTTTGGCAACCGGACGCCAAAAGCTACCATCGTTGCTAACCCACCGACTCTTAGGAGCATTGCATGGAGCAACTCATCGCCATCATCGAAAAGGGCCAGCCCTTTTTCAACGCGATCGCCCGCAACAAGTACCTCAAGGCGATCCGCGACGGCTTTATCTCCGTCATCCCCATCATCATCTTCTCGTCCATCTTCTGCCTGGTAGCCTCGGTCCCCAACATCTGGGGTTTCTACTGGCCCGATGACATCAACAACGCCCTGTGGAAGTGCTACAACTACTCCATGGGCATCCTGGCCATCGCCTGCGCCGCCACCACGGCCAAGCACTTCGCCGACGCTCAGAACCGCGATCTGCCCAAGAACAACCAGATCAACTTCATCTCGTGCATGTGCGCGGCCATCATCGGCTTCTTGCTCCTTTCGAGCGACACCATCGCCACGGACGCTGCCAGCGGTTTCAACACCACCTACCTTGGTTCCAAGGGCCTGCTGACCGCTTTCATCGCTGCGTTTGTGACCGGCATCATCTACAAGTTCTTCATTAAGCGCAACATCACCGTCAAGATGCCCGAGCAGGTTCCGCCCAACATCTCGCAGACCTTCAAGGACATCATCCCCTTCTCCGTCTGCATCACCGTCTTTTGGGTTTTTGACATCGTCTTCCGCGCTGCTTTTGGCTTCTGCTTTGCCCAGGGTGTCATCCAGGTGTTCCAGCCCCTGTTCACCGCTGCCGATGGCTACATCGGCCTCGCTGTAATCTACGGCGCCATGAGCCTCTTCTGGTTCGTGGGCGTCCACGGCCCCTCGATCGTCGAGCCCGCCATCGCCGCCGCTCTCGTTGCCAACATGACCGACAACCTGGCTGCGTTCCAGGCCGGCCAGCACGCTTCCGCTGTCCTGACCCAGGGTGCCCAGTACTTCGTCGTCTGCATGGGCGGCACCGGCGCCACGCTCGTCCTGGTCTTTATGTTCTGCTTCCTGGCCAAGTCTCAGGAGATGCGCGCCGTCGGTAAGGCAGCTATCGTCCCCGTCTGCTTTGCCGTCAACGAGCCGCTGCTGTTCGCCGCACCCATCGTGCTCAACCCCGTCTTCTTTGTCCCGTTTGTCTTTGCTCCGATCGCCAACATCTGGATCCTCAAGATCTTTATCGACTTCTTGGGCATGAACGGCTTTATGTACACCCTGCCTTGGACCGTCCCCGGCCCCATCGGCACCATCATGGGCCTGGGCTTCCAGCCGCTCGCTTTTGTGATGCTCGCCCTTATCCTGGTCGTCGACTTCGTTCTGTACTACCCGTTCTTCCGTGCCTATGACGCCCAGAAGTGCGCCGAGGAGGCCGAGATCTCCCAGGAGGAGCTCGCCGCCAAGAACGCCGAGAAGGCCGCCAAGCTCAACGATGCCTTCCAGGGCAAGGCTGACGCCAAGAGCGTTGCCGCCGGCGCTGCTGCCGAGGCCGTGAAGTCCGACTCCCCCGCCGCTTCCGCAACACCCGCTGCCGAGACAACGACCGCCAGCGACCTCAACGGCAAGCGCGTGCTCGTGCTCTGCCAGGGCGGCGGAACCTCGGGCCTGCTCGCCAACGCGCTGGCCAAGGCCGCCAAGGAGCGCGGCATTAACCTCGAGACCGCTGCCGAGGCCTATGGCAACCACGTGGACATGCTCCCCGACTTTGACCTGGTCGTCCTGGCCCCGCAGGCTGCCAGCTACCTGGCCGACCTGCAGAAAGACTGCGAGCGCGTGGGCAACAAGTGCGTCGCCTGCCGCGGCAAGCAGTACATCGAACTCTCCCAGAA
>CABUVB010000069.1 GCA_902494815.1 uncultured Collinsella sp.
ATCGAAATCGAAGATCATGATGGCGCAGTTGGGGAGTTTTGTTGGGAGCTCAAAGCCCTCTGGGGCTGCAGCCTTGATGAATTGGCGGCTGGCGCTGCCGTGGCTTACTGCTAGGAGGGCTTCGATGCCCTCGAAGTCCATGAGATTAGTGAGGGTGCCTACCATGCGTTCTTGCAGTGCGCGGCTTCCTTCTCCTCCGAAGGGGACCAAATCCTCGCCCGGATCCCAGACGTCGGTGGGAAGGGCATCGTGGGGACCTTCCTCGAAGGTGCCGTAGCAGCGTTCGATGATGCCTTCGCAGGGCTCGACTGCTGCGTCCGGGCCAAGGAGTTCGGTTGCGACGAGCTGAGCCGTGTCCATGGCTCGGCCTAAGGGCGAAGAGACCACTTTGTCGGGGACAACGTCGTGGCTCTTGAGCCATGCGGCTGCCATTCCCGCTTGTTTGCGGCCCAGGTCGGTCAGCGGTGAATCGCAGCGGCCCTGGACCAGCTTTTTGACGTTGAATTCCGTCTGGCCGTGGCGGAGTAGGTATAGGCGCTTCATGCTCTCCCCTTCTGTATAACTTGCTTTGCCGGCACAGCCTTACTCGTGGGTATGCCCTACGTAGTCCTCGTCGATCGTAATCTTGGCAATCGACTTGGGATATTCCGATTCGACCCGTTGTGCCAGCGCGTGCTTTAAGTCTTCGGCACTCATCTGCAGATCCGAGGGTCGCACGCAGTCAAAAATCACATTGGTGTGCGTAGGGCCCGGCACACAGCGTAGGTCATGAATCGAGAGGCGGCTATCGATCTCCTGAGCCATTGCGTTGATGCGCAGGCGCATGCTCGCCACCTTTGGATCGTCGGTCACGATGGGATCGTAATGGAGCGTGACGATCATGCCGTCCTCGTTCCTAAACGACTGCTCGATGTTATCGAGTGTGTCGTGACTTTCCAGCGGGCTGGCCTCGGCCGCCATCTCGGCATGCGCACTTGCAAACTTCCTGCCCGGGCCATAGTCGTGAACCATCAGATCGTGAACGCCCAAAACGCCGGGATAGCTCATGATCTTGTCTCGAATGTGCTTGACCAGCTTAGGATCGGGCGACTGACCCAAAAGCGGGCTCACCGTATCCTGGATGAGTTCAAAACCGCTCCAGCCAATATAGGCGCCAACGGCAAGGCCGACCCATGCGTCAAGATTGATGTGCGTCACCTGCGAAACAATTGCGCACGCCAGCACGGCGCCCGTGGCAAGAACATCGTTCTTGGAATCCTGCGCGGTCGCATGCAGTGTCTCGGACTCGATACGGTCGCCGAGCTTTTGATTGAGCGCCGCCATCCACAGCTTAACAACCATCGAAAGCGCCAGGACTGCCACCAGGGCAAGCGAGAACTCGACAGGTTCGGGGTGGATGATGCGCTCAAACGAGGACTTCACCAGTTCAAGGCCAATGAGAAGCACGAGCGCCGCCACGACAAGACCCGAGAGGTACTCGTAGCGACCATGGCCGTATGGATGCTCGGGGTCGGCGGGCTTGCTCGCCAGCTTAAAACCCAGCACGCTCACGATATTCGAGCTGGCATCGGACAGGTTGTTCATGGCATCTGCCACGATCGAAACCGATCCCGACAGCACGCCAATTACGCCCTTCGCAGCGCATAGTGCCACATTGGCGAGAATACACACCACGCCCGTCAACGTGCCCACGCGCGCACGGTCGCCCTGCGCACGCTTAACAATCCACTCGACCATCTACATCCGCCCCCACGGTACTACCTATATATCTATTGCTCAAACGGATTGTAGTGTAGCCACTTTGTCCCCCAGATACAAAAAGGCCGCAACCCACACGGGCCACGACCTTGGAATATGACAAAGGAATCGTCCTTGTGTCGCACAGGTTCACGCGCTTACTTCGGCCACGCTCTTCGAGGTTTCGGGCAAATCGGCTTCGTCCCCTGTCGCCTGCCCCTTCGCCGACACCACGCCAAAGCAGTAGCTCATCGCCGCAGACACCGCAAATGCCACACCGCCGGCAACACAGCACCACAGCAGGTTCGAGATGCCGCCCGTGGCAAAGCCAATGACCATAAGGACATTCGTCATGCCGATGGTATAGGCCGTAACGTGGCCCACGGCCGCAACAAGGCCTCCGACGGCGCCGCCAATGGCCATGCACGTCAGGCACCTGCCATATTTAAAGCCGCAACCGTACAGCGCCGGCTCGCTTACGCCGCCAAGAATACCCGAGATTGAATAGCCCAGCATGAGTGCCTTCTCGTCCTTATCCGCAACGCGGAGCGACGCGCCAAAGGGCATGCCCCAAACGGCGAACGTCGCCATCGTCGCGGCGATCAGGATGCACGAATCCGTTCCCACACTCATAAACTGAGCATAGGCAAGCGATAGGACAACGTTGCTGACGCCTGCAATCTTAAGAAACTCCCAACCCGCGGCAAGCCCCATGAGCGTGAGCAGCGACACGATGCCACCGGAATTGCCAAGCATAAACATAAGCTGGCCCAACAGCATGCCCAGATAGCTGCCCGCCGGCGCCGTGATACACAGCGAAACCGGAACCATGACAAGCATGGTTGCAAACGAAACAAACGAAAACGCCACGGCCTTAGGGATAACGCGCTGAAAGAAACACTCCACTCGCCATAGCACGGGCACCGAGATGAGAACCGGAATAACAGTCGTCGTGTAATCGTTGACCGGCGCGGGAAGCAGACCATACACGGAAGTCATCGATGCCCCCGTCGTCGATGCGGCATCGACGAGCTTAAGCAGATCGGGCGCAATCAATACGCCGCCCAGCATCATGCCCAGCTGCTCCGAGCAACCGAGCTGGCGGGCGGCCGCCCAACCAAGATAAATGGGCAAAAAGTAGTAGCCGGCGTTATAGAGCCAACTGTAGAACAGGCGATAGATTTCGGAATCGGCAGACCACAGGCCCAGCATGCCTTCGCCCATAATGACGGCGACGGTGCGGAACAACGCCGCGCAGACAATAAACGGCAGCGCCGACATCATGCTTTTAGACAGATAGTCCACCACGGCCATGGCGTTTGATGAAGCCGTCGTTGTAAACGAGGTGTTAGAAACTTGTGACATGGAACGCCTTTCCCAATGTGACATGCGGGCTGTCCCCCTGTCACATAGTGCGGTACTGACCGATTGCGCGGTACTTTTCGTAGCGGAGGTTTGTGAGGGTCGCGTCGTCGAGCCGCCCAAGCGTATCGAAGGCATCAAATGCCGAGGACATGACGGCACCAGCGATCTCCTCATGCGACAGGCCCCTATCGTCAACAATGCTGTCGATGATGCCGAGCGCCAACAGATCGGGAGCCGTGAGCTTCAGCGCCTCGGCGGCCTCATTCGCGCGCTCGGTATCCTTCCACAGGATCGACGCACAGGCCTCGGGGCTCACGACCGAATAGGCCGAGCTCGAGAGCATCAGGATGCGGTCGGCCACGGACAGCGCCAGCGCGCCACCAGAGCCGCCCTCGCCTGTCACCACCGAGACAATCGGCGTCTTAAGACCGCTCATCTCCATGAGATTCTGGGCAATCGCCTCGCCCTGGCCGCGCTCCTCGGCGCCGACGCCGCAAAACGCACCCGAAGTATCGACCAGGCACAGAACCGGTCGACCAAACTTTTCGGCCTGGCGCATCAGGCGACGCGCTTTGCGATAACCCTCGGGATGCGCCATGCCAAAGTTGCGCCGCATGCGCTCTTTGGTCGTGGTGCCGCGCTCGATGGCGACGACCGTTACGGGGCGTCCGTCTTTCCAGCCAATGCCAGCCACCACAGCGGCGTCCTCGCCAAAGTAACGGTCGCCGTGCAGCTCCACAAATCCATCCAGGCCCAGCGAGATCATCTCACCCGCCGTGGCGCGATCTGCCGAGCGGGTCTGCTTGACAATCTCGAGCGCGGTTTTTGGTGCCGTCGAGCGCTTGAACAAGTGTCCCAGCTTTTTGCCGCGGCGACCCGTATGCACGATCTCATGCGGAGCCCCCAGGCCAGGCGCGTGCCCTTCGTGCAGCGCCAGCAGCTCGCCTACCGTGAGCGCGATCTCGCCACGCGGAACGACAGCATCGCAAAAACCGTGCTCGAGCAAAAACTCGGAGCGCTGGAACCCCTTGGGCAGGCGCTTATGCATGTTCTGCTCGATCACGCGCGGACCGGCAAATGCCGTCAGGGCATCGGGCTCGGCCAGGATAATGTCGCCCTCCATGGCAAAGCTCGCGGTTACGCCTCCGGTCGTGGGGTCGGTGAGCACCGTGATATACAGGCCGCCCGCCTCGCTGTGGCGCCTAACCGCCGCAGAAATCTTGGCCATCTGCATAAGCGATGTCACGCCCTCCTGCATGCGCGCACCGCCCGAAACGGTAAAGCCGACAACCGGCAATCCCAGCTCGGTCGCACGCTCAAATGTGCGACAGATCTTCTCGCCCACCACGGAGCCCATCGAGCCCATCATAAAGTTGGCGTCCATAAAGAAGAGCGCCGTATCGCAACCGCAGATTTTGCCCCTGCCGCACGCGACGGCATCGCGCTCGCCCGAACGTTCGCTCACGCTCCTGAGCTTGTCGGCATAGCCGGGAAACGAAAGGAAGTCCTCCGGCGCCAGGCTGGCATCCCATTCCTCAAACGTGCCCTCGTCAATCGTCATGCGCATGCGGTCGCGCCCGCTCACGCGAAAGTGTTTGCCGCAACGAGGGCAGACCTCGAGGTTGTCGTGCAGGCGCGCCTCATCGATCACGCGGCGGCACTCCGGGCACTTGATAAACACGTGGCGTGCGGGAAACTCGGCGCACGACTCGGTCATCGGTCCCTCGAGGACGTTGACCGTCTTCGCTTTTCTATTCATCAGCATAGAGATGCCCCATCAGATCAGTGTGATACATGCCCGACAAGAACTCGTCGTTTGCCAGCACGTCGAGCTGAAGCTCGCTGTTTTCCCTCACGCCCTCAATCACGAGCTCGCCCAGGGCCGAGCGCATCTTGCGAATGGCGCCGTCACGCGTGGGCGCACACACGATAAGCTTGCCGAGCATGGAGTCGTAGTACGGCGGAACGGCGGCCCCGGTAAACATGGCGGAATCCCAGCGCACGCGCGGACCACCCGGCACACGCAACGCGGTGACCGTTCCGCATGACGGCAGAAAGTCCGGCGTTTCGGCATTGATGCGGCACTCCATGGCGTGGTTGCGGACCGGCATATCCTCCTGCTCAAAGGGCAGAGGCTGGCCGGCTGCCACGCGCAGCTGCCACTTGACCAAGTCGGTATCGGTCACAAACTCCGTAACCGGATGCTCCACCTGCAAGCGCGTGTTCATTTCCATAAAGTAGAAATTGCCGTCGTCCGAATACAGGAACTCGATAGTACCGGCTCCTTCGTAGCCGACGGCACGAGCCAGGTCGCGCGCGGCCTTGTGCATGCGCGCGCGAATATCATCGCGTCCGTCGAGGCACGGCGCGGGGCTCTCCTCGATCAGCTTTTGATTGCGGCGCTGCACCGAGCACTCGCGCTCGCCGAGCGAAAACACATGGCCCTGCTTATCGGCCATAATCTGCACCTCAACATGGTGCGCCGGCGCGACGAACTTCTCCATGTAGCACTCGCCGTCGCCAAAAACGGCCTCGCCCTCGGCACGCGCCTCGATAAACGCCTTTGCCGCGTCTTCCACGCGCTCGACCTTGCGAATGCCGCGACCGCCACCACCTGCACGCGCCTTAATAAGCACGGGGCAGCCAATGCGCTCGGCCTCGGCCGTTGCCTCCTCGGGGCTTTTGAGCAAATCGCAGCCCGGCACGATGGGTACGCCCGCCGCGGCAGCCGTTCGACGCGCGGCGTCCTTGTCGCCCATGCTGTCGATGACCTCGGCCGAGGGACCGACAAACGCCAGGCCATACTTGTCGCAGTCGCGTACGAAGCTCGCCTTCTCGGAGAAAAAGCCATAGCCGGGATGAATTGCCTTAGCTCCCGACTTTACGGCACAGGTGAGCACGGCATCGTCGTTGAGGTAGCTCTCGGCAAGACGCGGGCCGCCGATGCAATATGCCTCATCGGCAAGCTGTACGTGCAGCGCGTCCGCATCGGCCGTGGAATAAACGGCGACGGTCTTGATGCCCATATCGCGGCACGCGCGGATAACACGGATCGCGACCTCGCCGCGGTTGGCGATGAGCACTTTGTCGAACATGAAGCCTTCCTTAACTTTCGTGCATGAGTGCAAAAGACATATCGGCGCGGCAGCAAACCTCACCGTTAACGCTCGCAGTACCTGTCGCAAAGCGGAACGGCCCGCGCGCACGCGTGATGGAGCACACCAGATCCACCGTGTCGCCCGGGCGCACCGGACGCTTAAAGCGCACCTTGTCCAGACTCGTGTAGAACGGCGTCGCGCCGCGCGCCTCCTCATCGCCCATCAGCAGCACGCAGCAGTTCTGGGCGAGCATCTCGCACTGAATCACGCCGGGGACCACCGGGTTTCCCGGAAAATGCCCCTGCAAAAAGTACTCGTCGCCCGTAATCGTGATCTTGCCGTGGGCCTCGTCGCCCACCAGCTCGGCTTCGTCAAGCAAAAGCATCGGCTCGCGATGCGGCAACAGCTTCTTGAGCTCTTCTTTGTTCATGGATATCACCTATCCGATTCTCATGAGGCAGCTACCAAACTCCACAAGGTCGCCGTCGGCCACGCAGATCTCGAGCACCTCGCCATCCGCCTCGGCCGTCACCTCGTTGAGAACCTTCATGGCCTCGATGATACAGAGGGTCTCGCCGGCCTTGACCTTGGAGCCCACGTGCACAAATGGCTCGTCGCCCGGCGCCGGGGCAGCATAGAAAACGCCGACCATGGGAGCGGTTACCTCGGTGCCCTTGGGCTCCGACGCGGCGGCAGGTGTCTGCGCGGCGGGTTCCGGTGCGGTGGCAGGCATGGCGACAGGAGCCACCGCCGGAGCAGTCACGGCACCCGGCATAGGCATGGGCACGGCAACCGGCTGCGCGGCGCTCGCGCGCTCGAGTTCGACCGCGGTGCCATCGGGCTCCTCAACGCGTACGCGCGTGAGGCCGCGGTCCTCCATAACATCGGCTATCTCGGCAAGTCTTTTGGAATCCATGCTCTAGCTCCTCGTATATCTACGCAGCGCGATGGCGGCGTTGTGCCCGCCAAAGCCCAGGTTGGTCGAAAGCGCCCAGGTAAGGTCGGCGCGAACCGCGCGATTGGGCGTGTAGTCAAGATCGCAGGCGGGATCGGGTGTGTGGTAGTTAATGGTCGGCGGCACCACGCCCTGCTCGAGCGCCATGGCGCAGGCCATGACCTCGATGGCACCCGTGGCACCGATCATGTGGCCGGTCATCGACTTGGTCGACGAGACGTGCGCGGCGCGCGCCGCATCCTCGCCAAGCGCACGCTTAATGCCCGCCGTCTCGGACGAATCGTTGAGCTTGGTCGAGGTGCCGTGGGCATTGATGTAGAGACCCTCAGAAGGCTTAACGTCGCCCTCGGCCACCGCCAGCGATATCGCACGGGCGATGCCTGCCGCGTCCGGGTCGGGACTCGTGATGTGGTAGGCGTCATCGGTGTTGCCGTAGCCCACGACCTCGGCATAAATGTGCGCCCCGCGAGCCAGCGCGTGTTCCATGCTCTCCAGCACGAGCACACAGGCGCCTTCGCCCATCACAAAGCCGTCGCGATTCGCATCGAACGGACGGCATGCCGTCGACGGGTCGGGGTTGGTGGTGAGAGCACGACAGGATGTAAAGCCCGCAACGGCATCGGGGATGATTGCGGCCTCGGCACCGCCGGCGAGAATCGCATCGGCATAGCCGTGCTTGATGGCGCGGAACGCCTCGCCCACGGCATGGGCCGAGGTCGCGCACGCAGTCACCACGGGCAGGGTCGGGCCTTTTGCCTTGTGGCGGATCGCGATATTGCCCGACGCCATGTTGGGAATCATCATCGCAATCATATAGGGCGATGCACGGCGAGGCCCCCGATCGGCAATCGTGTGGACGTTGTCGACTAGTGTCTGCATGCCACCCACGCCTGAACCCACGTAGACGCCCAGGCGCTCGCGATCGATGGCGCCCTCGACATCAAAGCCCGCATCGTGCATGGCCTCGTCCGAAGCCGCCATCGCAAACTGAACGCAGGGGTCCAGGTGCTTGGCGTCACGCTTGCCAAAGTACTCGTTGCCGTCAAAACCCTTGACCTCGGCTGCCACTTTGACGGCAAATGCATCGGTATCGAAGTGCGTGATCGGACCGATGCCGCACGTGCCGGCGCACATTGCCGCCCAGGTGGCAAGCGCGGTGTTGCCGAGCGGCGATACGGCACCGATACC
>CABUVB010000070.1 GCA_902494815.1 uncultured Collinsella sp.
GGTCGTGTGCATGGACGACTGCTCGGGCGAGCGCACGGCGGCCATGATGATCGACCCGGAGGCTCCCGATATCCTGCGCGCCATCGCCGACCGCTACCTGGACATCAACTGCTCGGTCATGACGCCCAACGACGGTCGCATGGGAAACACGCTGGCTATGTGCGAGAAGTACCATGTCGATGCCGTGGTAGAGAGCGTGCTGCAGGCCTGCCACACCTTCAACGTTGAGAGCGCGCGCATGCAGGAGGCTGTCGAGGGTGCGGGCATTCCGTACATGAAGATTGAGACCGATTACAGCAATGGCGACATGGGTCAGATCGAGACGCGCATCGCCGCCTTTATCGAAACCCTCTAGCTTCCTCAGGCACCGGATCTTGCCCCTCAAACCGTCGCTTGCGTACCAAAGTACGCTGCGCTCCTCTTTCGGGGCAACCTCCGGCACCTGAGAAACCTAGAGCTAAGGCGCCTGAACGCGCCGCTATCTTTGATGTTTAGATTGGGAGAGAGCCATGATAGGGATCGGGATCGATATCGGGTCTACGGCGGCTAAGGCTGCTGTGGTCGACGGGGAGGATTCGGTGGCGTGGACGTGCGTGCGGCCAACCGGGTTTTCCTCGGTCGATGCTTCCGAGCGGCTGCGCGGGGCACTGGCAGCGGCCGGCTACGACGTGACGGGCGACGATGTTCGCGTGGTCGCGACTGGCTACGGCCGTGTTGCCGTGCCCTATGCGCACAAGGTCGTGACCGAGATCACCTGCCACGGTACCGGTGCTGTGCGCCTGTTTGGCGACCACGGCACCGTGATCGACGTGGGCGGTCAGGACACCAAGGTCATTCAGATCAAGGGCGGTCGCGTGGCCAAATTTGCCATGAACGACAAGTGCGCTGCCGGCACGGGGCGCTTTTTGGAGATCATGGCCGACCGCCTAGGCATTTCCCAGCAGCAGATGGCCGACTTGGCGCGTTCCGGCGAACCCACCGAGATCAGCAGCATGTGCACGGTGTTTGCCGAAAGCGAGGTTATCAGCCTGATCGGTCGCGGTGAGCCGCGCGAGAACATTGCGCGTGGCGTGATCGACAGCGTGGTCTCGCGCGTGGCGACCATGGCCGGGCAGGCGGCGGGTGCTCCGTACTACCTGACGGGAGGCCTGTGCGAGAACGCTTACGTTGTGGAGCGGCTGGCAGCGCTGCTGGGGTCGCCGGTGACCACCTCGCCCCAGGCTCGCTTTGCCGGTGCCATCGGTGCTGCCGTCCGCGCCGCCGCCTTGGCCTAGGGGTGTACCGCGACATGCGCATCCTCAATATCTCGGCACAAAAACCAGATAGCACCGGCAGCGGCACCTACCTTGCCGCGCTCGTGCGCGAGCAGATCGAGACGGGGCATCGCGCCGCCGTGCTTTGCGGCGCGGCACCGGGTGATACCCAAGGTGAGCTGGACCGGCGTGCTGCCGTGTTTGCCGTACCGTTCGAGTCGCCCGAGCTGCCGTTTCCCATCTGCGGTATGTCCGATGTCATGCCCTATCCCTCCACGCGCTATCGTGACCTGACGCCTTCGATGCTCAAGGTATTTGAGCGGGCATTTGCTGCAGCAATCGATCGGGCGGTGGCTGAGTTTCGGCCCGATCTGGTGCTCTGCCATCACCTGTATCTGGTGACCGCATTGGCGCGCGAGTGCGTCCGGGGCGTGCCGGTTGTTGCCGTGTGCCATTCGACCGATCTGCGCCAGCTGCGTTCGCATGCGCTCGAGCGCGATCGCATCGTAAATGCGGTTCGTCGGCTCGATGCCGTCTTTGCGCTCCATGCTGAGCAGGCTGAGCAGATTGGCCTGGTGTGCGGCGTCGATGCCGATCGCATCCACGTGATTGGGACGGGCTACGACCATCGCGTCTTCTGCCGCGACGCAAGCGTGGCGAGGCGGCCGGGATCGCTTGTGTACGTGGGCAAGATTTGCTTTAAAAAGGGCGTCGAGTCGCTGGTTCGAGCCGTGTCATTGCCGATTGACGATGACGTCCGCCCATCTGGCTTGGTGCTTGTGGGCGGTCGCGGGGACGATGCCGAGTACGCGCGTGTCGAGCGCTTGGCCGCGGCATCGGATGTGCCGGTGACGCTGGCGGGGCGCCTGGATAGCGATGGACTCGTGCATGCCTACCGCAGTTCCGACGTCTTTGTGCTGCCTTCGTTTTACGAGGGTCTGCCGCTCGTGACGATCGAGGCCCTCGCGTGCGGCTGCAAAGTTGTGGCGACCGATTTGCCCGGCGTTCGTCCCTGGATGGAGGCGATGCTTCCCGGTGCTCCCGTGACGTGGGTGGCGTCGCCGCGTATGACGGATGTCGACACGCCCGTGGCGGCCGACCTTCCGTTGTTTGAGCGCGCGCTGGCAGATGCTATCGCGCAGGCGCTTGCGGCGCCGCCTTCGACGTTCGAGCCGTCGGCGGTCTCTTGGGAAGCGTGCCTGGGGCGTATACTTAAAGTCGTTGATTTGTTGGAAGGGGGTTCGTATGGCTAAAGACACCGTGAGACTCACGTCCATGACGGCCGCGAGCGGTTGAGCCGCTAAGTTGGCTCCCGGAGCCCTCGCCCAGGTCCTGGGCGACTTGCCCAATGTGCATAACGACAACCTGCTCGTGGGGTTCGATACCTCCGACGATGCGAGCGTCTTTCGCGTTGGCGATAACCTGGGCCTCGTGCAGTCCATCGACTTCTTCCCGCCGATGGTCGACGACCCGTTTCTGTTTGGCCAGATCGCCGCGGCCAACTCGCTGTCGGATATCTACGCTATGGGCGGGCGGCCGAGCCATGCCATGAACCTGCTCTGCATCCCCAATTGCTTGGGTGTCGAGGTTGCCGGTCAGATTCTGGCGGGCGGCGCCGACAAGTGCGTCGAGGCGGGTTGCTCCATCGCGGGCGGCCACACCATCAACGACGACGAGCCCAAGTACGGCTTGTCCGTGAGCGGCTTTGTCGCGCTTGACCGTATGCTCGCCAACAGCGGCGCGCGCGTGGGCGATGCGTTACTGCTGACCAAGGCGATCGGCTCGGGCATCATCACCACGGCCATTAAGGGCGAGCTCATCGAGCAGGACGAGGCCGCAGCCATGTTTGACTCGATGCGCACCCTCAACGAGGCCCCGATCCGTTTGGCCGAGGGGCTCGAACTTCATGGCTGCACCGACATTACGGGCTTTGGTCTGATCGGGCACGCGTGCGAGATGGCCGAGGGCTCGGGCGTGCAGGTTGAGCTTGCGTCGGGGTCGGTGCCGCTCTTTGGCCAGGTGCTCGACATGGCGCGTTTGGGCATTATCCCCACGGGCTCCTACCGCAACCAGGACTTCTTTGGCCCGCGCGTGGCTGCCGACGTGGACCTGGAGCCGGGCATGCTCGATGCGCTGTACGATCCGCAGACCTCGGGCGGTTTGCTCATCGCGGCGCCTGCTGCCGACGTGGATGAGCTCGCGCACCGTCTGCATGCCGAAGGACGTATCGCCGCCGTTGTCGGCCGCGTGTGCGAGCCGGTGCCGGGCGGTCCTGCCGTCCGCTTTGTTCGCTAGCCCGCACGTTTATGTAATTGTTTACCGTTCTCTAGAACGGTTCTTTCGAAAGGAATTTGCTATGTCTACCAAAATTGAAGTCAATGCCATGGGCGATGCCTGCCCGCTGCCCGTCGTCAAGACGCTCAAAGCCCTGAAGCAGCTCGATGGCGAGGGCGCCGTCGTGACCTCGGTCGACAACGAGACCGCCGTCAAGAACATTTCCAAGATGGCGCAGGAGAAAGGCTGCACGGCCTCGGTCGAGAAGGTTTCTGACGCCGAGTGGCACGTGACCGTGGCGACCTCTGGCGCCGTTGCCGTGGCCGATCCCGAGCAGGATGGCGCTGCCTTCTGTGATGCCAGCGCCGGCAAGGGCAAGCTCGTCATTTCCGTCTACACCGACTGCATGGGCCGCGGCGACGACGAGCTGGGCCACAAGCTCATGAAGGCGTTTATCTTTGCCGTGACGCAGCAGGAGGAGCTGCCCGCGACCATGTTGTTCTACAACGGCGGCGCCAAGCTCACCGTCGAGGGCTCGCCAGTGCTCGATGATCTGAAGGGCCTGGCGGAGCAGGGTGTCGAGATTCTCACCTGTGGTACCTGCCTCGATCACTATGGCATTAAGGACCAGCTCGCGGTGGGCGATGTCACGAATATGTACGTGATTGTGGAGAAGATGGAGCAGGCCGTGCGCGTCGTGCGCCCGTAGCGTATTGGTTGGAGTTGCCATGAGGGAGAAGCGCCCGGCGCTTGTCATCACGTTTCCCACCACGGCGGCCGCCATGGGCTGCGAGTCTCTGTGCATCGAGCGCGGCCTTCCCGGGCGAACGATTCCCGTGCCCGGGGAGGTCGCTGCCGGCTGCGGTCTGGCGTGGAAGGCGTTGCCTGCCGATGAGGAGCTGCTGCGCGGCGAACTCGCCGCGGCGGGCATTCCCACCGAGGGCTTTACGGTTATTGATATGTGGGAGGTCGCGCGATGATCTATCTGGATAACGCGGCGACGACCATGCACAAGCCGCAGACGGTCATCGATACCGTGACGCAGGCGATGTGCTCGCTCGGCAATGCCGGGCGCGGCGCCACGTCGGGTGCCCTCGATGCCGCTCGTACGATTCATGGCTGCCGTGCCAAGCTCGCGCGCCTTTTGGGTTGCCCGAGGGCGGACCATGTGTGCTTTACGCCCAACTCCACGGCGGCGCTCAACACCGTCATCAATGGCGTGGTGCGCCCCGGCGACCGTGTGGCCACAACGGTGCTCGAGCACAACTCCGTGCTGCGTCCGCTTAACCGCCTTGCGGCAGAGCAGGGTGTGACCGTTGAGCATGCGGGCTGCGATGCGAGCGGCGTGCTCGACTACGACGAGCTCGAGCGGTTGGTCACGCTGAGCACGCGTGCTGTGGTGGTGACGCACGCCTCCAATGTGACCGGCAACGCGGTCGACATTGCGCGCGTGGCGGCCATGGCTCATGCTGCCGGTGCGCTGGTGATCGTCGATGCCTCGCAGTCTGCCGGCACGGCGCATATCGATATGCAGGCCATGGGCCTCGACATAGTGTGCTTTACCGGCCATAAGGGGCTCATGGGTCCGCAGGGCACCGGCGGCCTGGCCGTGGCGGATGGCGTTGACGTGGCTCCGTGGGCCATGGGCGGCACCGGCGTGCACAGCTTCGATGCGCTGCAGCCGCTTGAGTGGCCCACGCGCCTTGAGGCGGGCACGCTCAACGGTCACGGCATAGCGGGCCTTTCCGCAGGCCTTGATTTTATTGAGGCTCAGGGTGGAGTTGAAGCGATTGCGACTCACGAACGCGCCCTGGCCGATCGCTTTCTCGCTGGCGTGCGCGAAATCACGGAGATCAAGCTCTACGGCGCCTTTGACCAGCCGTCGCACTCGGCGATCGTGTCGCTCAACGTAGGCGATATCGATTCGGCTGAGATTTCGGACGCGCTCATGCAAGGGTGGGGGATTGCGACGCGCCCCGGCGCCCATTGCGCTCCGCTCATGCACCGCGCGCTGGGGACCGAGCGCCAGGGCGTCGTCCGCTTCTCGTTTGGGTATTTCAACACGGACGAGGAAGTCGACACCGCGATTGACGCTTTGCGCGATTTAGCCTGCTAAAGCTGCTAGACCGTTTATACTTGCGGGATGGGTGTTTTTGCCCGTCCCGTTTTTGTTTCGACCCGAAAGGTGTGCACATGGCCTCATCCGCCCCGCGTGGTCTACGCTCCGATCATGTCGTTACCGTTGGCATCGCCCTGTTCTCGATGCTCTTTGGCGCCGGCAACCTCATTATTCCGCCGCTGCTGGCGCTGCAGGCCGGCACGGTCACGCCGCTTGCCATGACTGGCTTTTTGATTGCTGCCATCGGCCTGCCTGTTATGGGCTTTATCGCCGTGGCGCTCGCCGGAACGGCGCGCGAGCTTGCCGGCCGCGTGCACCCCAAGTTCGGTGAGTTCTTTGTCGCGGCGGTGTATCTGGCCATCGGCCCGTGCCTGGCTATTCCGCGCACAAGCTCTACGGCGTTCGAAATGCTGGTGCCGCTGCTACCCGAGGGTGTTTCGCTTGGCACGGCACGTCTGGTGTTTGCCATCGGGTTCTTCGTTGTCGCGTTTGCGCTCACGCTGCGCCCGGGTGTCATCACGCGCGTGCTCGGCCGCATTACGGGCCCCGCGCTCATTGCGCTCATCGTGCTGGTTGTGGGTGCTGCCGTGATCTCGCCGCTGGGTCCCGCTTCCGCGCCGCAGGCTCCCTACAATGCCGGTGCTGCCGTGCAGGGCTTTCTGACCGGCTACCAGACCATGGACCTGCTCGCGTCGCTCGCCTTTGGCATTATCATCGCCGAGACCATTCACGAACTGGGCGTTACCGATGACAAGCGCGTGGCCTTCGAGATTTCGCGCTCCGGTGTGATCGCAGGTGTGCTCATGGCCATCATCTACTGCGGCTTGGGCCTTGCCGGTGTGCAGCTCGGCACCGTGATGCCCGATGCCACCAATGGCGCCGCCATCCTTGCCCGCTCTGCCTCCATGCACTTTGGCCTTGTCGGCACGGTCGTGGTCTTTGCGATCTTTTTCCTTGCCTGCATGAACGTGTGCATCGGCCTCATCAGCTGCTGCTCGCGTTACTTCTGCGAGACGTATGTGGTCGAAGGGGGAGCGGAGGCCTCCGAGGAGGCCATGCGCCGTCCCTTTGCGATTCTCGCCTTTGTGTTCGCAGCGTTTTCGTGCGTGCTCTCCAACGTGGGCCTCGACGTGATCCTCATGTTCTCGGTGCCTATGCTCAATGCCCTGTATCCCGTTGCCATTGTGCTGGTACTTATGGGCCTGGTGCACGGCTTTTGCGACGCGCACCCGCAGGTGTGGGTCTGGGTCGGCGGCGTTGTCGCGGTACAGAGCGTAATCACTTCGGTCCGCGATGCGTTCTTTGCTGGCGCGTGGCTGCCGTTTGATGCGTTGCCGCTGGCAGATATCGGCGCTGCGTGGGCGCCGGTTGCTGTGGTCGCGTTTGTGATTGGTCTGGTTCATAGCCAGTTTGTCGCACATTCGAGGAGCTAGGGTTTCTGCGCTTGCACAGGCGGGGAGTCTCCCCTATAATTTCCTTCGCTTTGGGACACGCAAGGTCTAGACCTTAGCTGCTCAACACCTTCGGGACGTGGCGCAGTTTGGTAGCGCGCCTGCTTTGGGAGCAGGATGTCGCAGGTTCAAATCCTGTCGTCCCGACCATATCTTGCGGGCGTAGTTCAATGGTAGAACCCCAGCCTTCCAAGCTGATGACGCGGGTTCGATTCCCGTCGCCCGCTCCATAGGATAGTTTAAACGGCTTTGGCTCTATTTGGTGCCAGAGCCGTTTTCATAAGCGTGCCGGGCGACGGGAATCGAACCCGGCAGGGTGCGAAGCTGAGAAAATGCGTGAGCATTTTCCAGCGCAGCACGCAAGGGCCAATGGCCCGCAGCGAAACAAGGGTTTGCGAAGCAAACCCTTGGACTTCCCGTCGCCCGCTCCATAAGATAGATGAATGGCTCTGGTTCCTTTTGGGACCAGAGCCATTTTCGTAAGTGCACGGGGCAACGGGAATCGATGCCGCCCCACGCCCAACCTAGGTTGCGGTGAAATACGGACTGTTTTCCGGCTTTTGCGAACCCACTGAGGGTCAGGGTGGCTAATTTGGGACGGGCTTTATTGGCTAGTCTAGCGATCGGCTGACAAATGTGGCCAAAAAGCCCGTCCCAAAATGACTGGTCTGGTATTGAGCCACGAAAACGGCCCATCTACTACGTTTGGCCCGTAGGGATCGACCATAGCAGCATTTTCGGAAAATCGGCAAGCCGTCTACCAGCGGTTTTGATATTTCGGATTTCGGTATGGTTGAAGGTAATCGGCTAAACGTAGTAGATAGGCCCATTTCGTGGCGAACAGTAGGATTCTCGGTCCAAGGCTGCCGGTTTCGGATGGCCAACCTGGAAGTTGCGGTGGAATAGTTCCTAAAAGGCCCGTGGAAGCTTGAAAACAGGAACTATTTCACCGCAACTTAGGAGGGGATGGGGTTAGCTGCGGGGGCGGTGGCGGAGCTTGTCGATGGTGGAGTCGGTGCTTCGGCTGCGGGATTCGGCGGCGCGGTCGCGGGCGTCGGCAGCGGTTTGGCGCTGGCGGCGGTAATCGATCATGCCTTGGATGATGGGCTTGCCAAAGCTCACGACATCATCGTTGTAGATGGCGGTTCGGGCTGCGAGGAGGCAGTCGGTAAAGTCCATATGGGTCTTGCCAA
>CABUVB010000071.1 GCA_902494815.1 uncultured Collinsella sp.
GACGCCATCCATATACACATCGGTGCCAAAGGTGACGGACAGCGGCAGAACACGCAGAGCGGGGTGCTCCGCCGGCGACATATCGCTTGCGGAATCGGTAATAATGCGGACGGACATAACGAATCCTTTCTTGCGCAGGTCCCGCGCGGGGAATTTTGACAGCAATGCCCCGGCACGGCATACGCGCTCAAACGGGACTATGCAGTTTTTAATGGGAAGCAAATGCCTTGGCGGCCTTAGATCTCACGCAGGGTGTTGAGAATCGTACGCAGCGACGCATACATCTGCTCGAGCTGCTCCACACCCATAGCCTTACCGGTGGTGTCGAGCACTTCGCGAATGATGCGATCGGCCTCGCTCATGCTCTCGCCGCCCAGGGCAGTCAGGCGCACCGGGGCACGGTACTTGACGGCCGCATCACCCGAGTCATCGACCTCGACGTAGCCGCCCTCCTCCAGATGTGCCAGTGTGCGCGAAACGGCAGCTCGGGTAACGCCGGCCATGCGGGCGAGGTCGGCGCCAGTCAGGCCGTCCTTGCTGCGCTCAAGATAGTACAGGCACATGACGTCGGAGCCCTTGAGGCCCAGCCTTGCACCTTCGGACGTCTTGATGCGCTGAATCTCCTTGTAGAGCCCGCTGATCAGTCCGACAAAGTCCTCGAAACGTGTCTCGTCGTTCTGCTGCATGGGAGACGACCGCCTTTCGCTTGCATAATGCTTACGGGTAAACATCTTAGTCGCATAAGGCGACACCCGTACCCAAATACCCCATTTGTTAACCCATCAACATAAAAACCACCACAAAGGGGACAGGCACCTTTGTGGTGGTTTGGGGCATCAATAGGTTCTAGGCGCCGCTACAGCTCCACGCAGGGATTGTCGCGAGTCACAAGCGTCTTAACGACAACCGTCGCTCCCAGATAACGCTCGAGCAACTCAGCGAGGCGATCGATCGCGGCCTGGCATTCCCCCATCCGCTCGGGCTCCACGCACTCAATCGCCAGGAACGCATCGGCCGAATCATCGGACAGCGCCGTGCGAACGCCGTCGCGCCAGTTCCAGCAGCGGCACACAGCGCCCGCATCGTCGATGTAGGCGAGCTCGCCGGGCAACGTCGGATCGTCCGCCTCCTCGCCAAGCGGCAAGAACGCATCGCCACCGTCGGTCACCTTCAAGCGAAGGTCTCCCTCGATCGCATGCAGATCCTCGCCTCCCACGGGCAGCGCGTAGGTCAGCGACACCGTGTTGTAAATATCCACCGCGGGCGTAATGTGGCCCACCGGCTTGCCTTTGAGCACGCGTTTGAGCAAGTTCTCGATCGAGCAGCGCGCGCCTTTCTTGGTCTTGAACAGACGATAGGCCTCGCGCCTTGCCTTGACCGGGGCGTTCTCGCTGATGGTATCGCTTGTCAGGTGGCGCTCCGCATCGATGTTGGCGCGGTCAAGCAGCGCGGCGATCGCATCCACGTCCTCCTGGGGAATCTGCGCCGCGGGCTTCATGCCCTTTACGACCACGACGCCGATCGCCGCCTGTGGAAACAGCTCCCAAAATGAATCCTCGGCAATAAAGCTCTTCATATGCTCTCCCTTCATAGCGTGCGCCCGAGCGGGGGCGTCTAAGCAAAAAGCGCCCTCACAGCGGCCACCTTCAAAGTCCTACGGTGCCGCCACAAGAGCGCTTACGCTGCCCCCATCCGGAGAAGGGGGCGATATGTCAGGCGTATTGTAACCTGAGTCATCCGCCCAAGCAAAACCACCACAAAGGTGCCTGTCCCCTTTGTGGTGGTTTTGGGTCTGAGGCGACGCTAGTGGCGGAGTCCCAGCAGGCCGCGGCCGCGATGACGGGCCTCGGCGGGCACCTGGGCGTGCGGGCCGGCGGCTTTGACGGAGTCGGGCAGGTGCGAGTACTTCTTCTCGAAGTTCTCCTCGAACATCACCGCCAGGTTGTGCGCGGCCTCGTCGTAGCGCGCAGTGCTCTGCCAGTACTGGCGCGGCACCAGGATGCCGTCCGGCACACCGTGACACGTGGTGGGAATGTCGACATTAAAGATGTCGTCGTGCACAAATTCGCTGTCCTCGATGGTACCGTCGAGGGCGCGAGCGACCAGTGAGCGCGTGTAGGCAAGCTCGATGCGATGACCCACGCCGTAGCCGCCGCCGATCCAGCCGGTGTTGACCAGGTACACACGCGTGCGGCCGTCGGCGATGCGCTCACCGAGCATCTTGGCATAGACCATGGGGTCGAGCGGCATAAACGGCTCGCCAAACAGCGAGGAGAACGTGGGCGTGGGCTCGGTGACGCCGACCTCGGTGCCGGGGATCTTGGCGGTGAAGCCCGTCACAAAGTGGTACATGGCGGCATCGGCCGTCAGGCGCGAGATGGGCGGCAACACGCCAAAGGCATCGCAGGTCAAAAACAGCACGACGCTCGGAGTGGTGCCCATGCCCTTGGTCCACGCGTTGGGAATGTGCTCCACAGGGTAGGCCACGCGCGTATTGTGCGTGATCGAGACGTCGTCGTAGTTGGGCTTGCGATTCTCATCGAGTACCACGTTTTCACAGATGGCGCCAAAGCGGACGGCGTTAAAGATCTCGGGCTCGTGGAACGCGTCCAGGCCCTCGCACTTGGCGTAGCAGCCGCCCTCGACGTTAAAGATGCCCATATCGGACCAGCCGTGCTCGTCGTCGCCAATCAGCAGGCGCGTGGGGTTGGCCGAAAGCGTGGTCTTGCCGGTACCGGACAGGCCAAAGAACACCGCGGTCTCGTGCGTGACGGGATCCATGCTGGCCGAGCAATGCATGGGCAGTACGTCATCCTCGACGGGCAGCAGGTAATTCATGACGCTGAAGATGGACTTTTTGATTTCGCCGGAGTAGCCGGTGCCAGCGACCAGAATCACGCGCTCCTGGAAATTGATGACCACGGCGGCGCTGGAGTTGAGGCCCTTGATAGCGGGATCACACTGGTAGCCCGGCGCGGCGAGCACACAGAAGTCCGGCTCGCCGGTGCGCGCGATTTCGCGGGCAAGCGGGCGGGCGAGCATCTGCTTAATAAAGAGCGCCTGGCTGGCGCGCTCGCAGGCGACGAGCAGGCGACGTGTATGGTTGCGGTCGGCACCGGCCATGCCGCGGGTGACGAACACATCACGCTCGTTGAGATAGTCGACGATGCCGGATTTGATGGCCTCGTAGCTCTCGACGGACAGTGGGCGGTTGACGGCGCCCCAGGCAATCTTGTCGTGAACATCGGGGGTGTCAACGATAAAGCGATCGTTGGGAGAACGACCAGTACGCTCCCCCGTCTCGATCACCAGCGCGCCGTTGGATGCCATGCGGCCTTCTTCGCGGCGGATGGCATACTCGACGAGCTCTGCCGCCGGCAGGTCGACCAGCAGGCGAGGTTGGTTCTCGGCGGGATCTTCGACCAGCGTAATGCCAAAGTTGGATAGAACTTCTGCAGGGGTAACACCAGGCATGGGGCCTCCTTTAAAAGCGCGACACGTGGACGCGGCGCGCACTTTACTCATGTAAAGCCCGTTGTACCCGATATGCAAAAACGTTTTTGCGGCAACGGCGAAGCGCCCGCTCAACGGTCAAAAATCGCACGCAAGCGGCCCAGTCATTGGGGACGTTCTTAAACGACTAGTCGTTGGGGACACTCTTGAACAGGCAACATTCAAGGAGCGTCCCCGGATGCCGGCACTTAGGGACGTTCCCAAAGTGCCGGCACATAAGGAACGTCCCTAAGTGCCGACTACTGAATGGCGCCGCCGAAATTATCGAACAACCTGTTCAAAAACACGAATGGATACCACCGCGACTATACTAGAGCGCAGCAATAGAAAGGACCCCGCTTTGAGCATCACGCCCCTCGATAGCATTCGCCGCGCCATCGCCCGCCGCAATGGCGTCGCCGACCCCGCCGTAGCGGGCAGCGGCACCGCAAGGGCCCAGGGCGGACGCATCGAGAACGGCCTGTTCCCCGCCTCGCACACCGCCGAGGAGCTCGCACGCATCCAGGAGCTGAGTCAGCGCAACGCCGGCGGACCCGATAGCTACCAAGCCACACGTCGCCGGCGCGAACGCGATCGGGAGCCCGGCCCCGTCCGCCGCATGGTCAACGCTTGGTGGAACCGCCTGCTCGGCGCCGTCTACGGCGGCGGCTTCTCCATGCAGGAAGCGGAATACGAAGAGCACGCCACCAGCCGCGACTATCTTTGGAACACCCTCGGCACCGCCGTGTGGGGCCTGGCGTTTCCGTTGCTCACCATCGTGTCTACGCAGCTCGTGGGCGCCGAAGAAGCAGGCAAATTCTCCATCGCCTTTGTCACCGGCACGCTCATCATGATCGCGTGCAACTACGGCGTGCGCAATTTCCAGGTCTCAGACATCGACGAAAAGACGTCCTTTGCCTCCTACCAGCTCAACCGCTGGCTTTGTGGAGCGCTCGCCCTAGGCTGCGGCCTCATGTACAGCAGCGCCCGCGGCTATGATGCGCAGATGGCGACGATCGGCCTGGGCGTCTACCTGTATAAGGTCATCGATGGCGTCGCCGACGTGTACGAAGGCCGCCTGCAGCAGGCCGACAAACTCTACTTGGCTGGAATGAGCCAAACGCTACGCTCCGTCGGCGTCATCGCGGTCTTTAGCGTGGCGCTGTTCCTCACGCGCAGCATGCCCATCGCGGCCATGGTCATGGGTGTCACCGCGATCGCCTCGCTCGTGCTGGTCACCGCGCCGCTTGCCCTGCTCGAGACCGAAAAATCGCGCCGCGTGAGCCTGCGCGAGGTCGGCCACCTGTTTGTCCAGTGCGCCCCGCTCTTTGGTGCACTGTTCCTGTTCAACCTAATTGAGAGCATGCCCAAGTTTGTGATGGAAGGCACGCTGGCATACAAATATCAGCTGTACTTTAATGCCCTGTTCTTTCCGGCGCAGGCTATTTTGCTGAGCATTGGATTTATCTATAAACCGCAGCTCCTGCGCTTGTCGAGCATTTGGGCTAATCCTCGCAAGCGTCGTCGCTTTGACCTGATTATTGTTGCCGTTATGGCGCTGATCGTGGTCATCACCGGCGCGTGCGCCGCATTTATGGCAGGTCCCGGCATCCCCCTCATGAGCTTTATGTACGGCCTCAGCTTTGAGCGCTACCGTACGCTGGCGTTGCTGATGGTCGTCGCCGGCGGCGTCACCGCGGCCATCGACTTTATCTACGCCATCATCACGGTGCTACGCCACGCTGGAGACGTCACCAAGATCTACCTGATCTGCTTCGCCGTAAGCGTGGTGCTGCCGGTGATCCTGATTAAGCTGCTGGGTCTGATGGGCGCTGTGGCGAGCTACCTAGCCATCATGGCCCTACTCCTGGTGCTGCTGATAATCGAGTACGCCCACATCCGCCAACGCATCGAACGCGACCGCAACCCATACGGCGCCTAATTAGCTGCCCGGTCACCGGAATTTGCGATGGAATCACCCCGTCTGGGGTCTCGTTGCGGACAATATTCATCACGCAAAACTAAGTGAGTAGACTTTTACCGAATCCCCGACCACACCAACAGAGCACAAGTCTGTGACCTGCGGTTTTATTGAGGCAAATATGTTGGGTGCTCGGCATTTCCAAAAAAGTCTACTCACTTAGCCAGCGGGCAGCCAAAAAAGAACCGCCGCGACGTCGTTTGACTCCGCTGCGACGGTTTTTCGAGCATTTTCGCGCTGTCGAGGACGCAGACGCTCCTCATTTCTAGCGCTTACCGAGCAAGAAGGCGCTACTCTCCGAAAGTAGTCAAAAAAGCCCCGTCCCAAATTAGCTACGGTAGATCGGCGGAACAAGGTTATTCGCCCGGGTTGATGTTCGCGTAGAACTCCGCCCCATCATCGAGCCGCAGGATGCCCACGCGACCGAACTCGGAGCCGGTGGCGGCAGCGCAGTCGATGTCGATGCGATCGGGCACACCGGCGGCATCCTCGCCGCCCAGGCGCACAATCTGCCCGCGGCCCGACTCCTCATCGAGCCCCGCAAGACCACCGACCTCGCAATAACGCCCGAGCGACACCGTTGGCGTGTGACCGCTCACCACGACCGGACCCTTGCCCTCGGCAGAAAGCAGCCCGGTCGGCACATCCCAATAGCCGTGACGAATCCACAGCAGGTCATCGGACGACTGCACCGCGAGCATCTGCTGCAGCAGCTCGCGATCGGCACCCACCGCTCCAACGCCATCGGCACAATCGACGCCATGCTCAAGCAAAAACGCCCGCGCCGCCTCGGTCTGAATGCCGGCGTGTACCAGCAGATACGGGCGCTCCTCGGTCTCGACCACCGCGTAGAGCGGCAGCGCGGCCATCCATCGCACGAGCTCCTCGTATGCCTCAAATTCCATGTCGTTGAGCTGCTCGCGCGTCGTCCAGCCACCGTTGATATCCCAGGTCTCGGCATCGAGCGGATCCTGACCAATGATGGCATCGAGCATGATCTGCTCGTGATTACCCTTGAGCACGTGGGCGTTGGGCAGCGAGCGCACGAGCTTAATAACGCCGACCGGATCGGGCCCGCGATCGATCATGTCGCCCAGCACGTACAGCGTGTCGTCGGACGTCAACGAGATCTTAGACAGGGCCTCGTCAAGCGCACGCACGTGCCCGTGAGCATCAGATGTCACATAGATCGCCATGGTACGCCTCTCCTTGCATTGCGGCCGAAGCCCGGTGCCGCAACTAAAACTTCAAGTTGAACTTAAACGTTACCCATTGTACTCCGTTGCAATAAAGCTGGAAAGGGTTTCCGAGCAGAGGCAAAGACGGCAGCCGTCTATGACGATATCGCGCACGCCCGCAATCCAACCCCATAAACCCACCATCTTTGGGTACAAATAACCGCAGACAGCTGACCGTGCCACGCCAACCACCCAGGAGCGGACACTATCCATGAACCAGATCCTTCTCTTTATCGGCCTCATCATCATTTTGTGCCTGACCATCAAACCCGTCGGCAAAAAACTCCCCTTCCCCACCCTGCTCATCTTTATCGCGCTCGGCATGCTGCTCGGCGTCAACGGTCCGGCGCACATCGACTTTAGCGACTACGCACTCACCGAAACCGTCTGCAGCACGGCGCTGCTATTCATCATGTTCTACGGCGGCTTTAACACCAACATCGACCGTGCCAAACCCGTCGCCGCGCCCGCTGTGCTGCTGAGCACGCTCGGCGTTATCGCCACCGCCGGCATCACTGGCGTGTTCGCACACTTCGCACTGGGCTTCGACTGGATCGGCGGCCTGCTGCTGGGCTCGGTCGTGGCGTCGACCGACGCGGCGAGCGTCTTTAGCGTGCTGCGCGAGCACAACCTGTCGCTAAAGGGCGGCACCGACTCGCTGCTCGAGGTCGAATCGGGCTCCAACGACCCCGTCGCCTACATGCTCACCGCGGTACTCGCCACCCTCGCGGCGGGTGGCAACATCGACATTCCCGTGCTGCTGGCCAAGCAGATCATCCTGGGCGTGGGGCTGGGCCTTGCCATCGGCTGGATATCCAGCCGCCTGATTGAGCGCGCACACGCAACGGCCGAGGGCGCGCAGACTATCTTTTTGTTCGCCGTGGCGATCGTCGCCTACGCACTGCCGAGCTACCTGGGCGGCAACGGCTTTTTGGCCGTATACCTGGCAGGCATTGTGCTGGGCGCGAGCGACATCACCGGCAAGGTCGAGATGGCGCACTTCTTTGACACCCTTACCGAGATGGCCGAGATGACGATCTTCTTCTTGCTCGGCCTGCTCGTCACGCCCGCGCGCCTGCCGCAAATGCTGCTACCCGGCCTGGCGCTCATGGCGTTTATGCTCTTTGCGAGCCGCCCCATCGCCGTCGGTCTGCTGCTGGCGCCCTTTAAGACGAGCCCTCGCCAGGTTGCGCTCGTAAGCTGGGCGGGCTTGCGCGGCGCGGCTTCGGTCGTCTTTAGCCTCTTTGCTGTGGTGGCCGGCGTTCCCGGCGGACACGACCTATTTGACCTGGTGTTTGTGATTGCCGTATCGAGCATTGTGGTGCAGGGTTCGCTACTGCCGGCGGTGGCGAAGAAACTCGATATGATCGATGCGGCCGGCGACGTGCGCCGCACCTTTAACGACTACCACGACGAGGACGGCATGTCGTTTGTAAAGCTCAAGGTGGGCGCTGGCCATCCGTTTGCCGGGCGCTCGCTCGCCGATATTGGCAGCGCGACGGACATGCTCGTGGTCTTGGTGCTGCGCGACGGGGCACACCCGGTACTGCCCAACGGCGATACC
>CABUVB010000072.1 GCA_902494815.1 uncultured Collinsella sp.
GCGTTCCTTCGCGCGTTCATTTTTTCTTTGGTCGGAAAACAACGATACGCGAGGCGCGCCGCCGCCGCTAGGCGGGCACTTTTACCGGGCGGCTAACCCACACAAACCCCCGAAGAGCCTGAAATAGGGACTGTTTTACCAGTTAAAAGGTCTAATCAGTCCCTATTTCACCGCGACTTCAATTGAGGCTAATTGTTGCGCAACTTGGATTTGGATTATCGCTTTACAGTGACCTCGATTAGAACGCCTATGGTTACGCGGGGGCTGGCATGAATTGTCCTTATTGTGGAACTGAGTTGCGCGATGGTGTTAGGTACTGCACGGCGTGCGGGGTCGCCGTCAATGGCGTCTCTGCTGATTCTGAACTTCGGGTAAAGCCTCGGAACCACGTTGCGGCCGTCCTTGCCTGCATGCTGATAATCGGCATCATCGGCGGTAGCTGTTTGGGTCTTTATCTGCGGCAGATTTTTTCCCACTTTATATCGGCTCATTCGGAGCATGCTATTGTGCTCAACATCTCTGCCGCAGGTTGGGATACCGATAGCGGGGCCTCACGTGTCCCGATACACATTACGGGCAAGACTGTCGACGGGATAACGGTCGACAAGGTTGAGTTCGTCGCCTCCGACGGTTCCGGTATCAGCCTCATTCAAGGTGTGTACACGCTCGAGGCGGCAGGTTCCCCCATTGCCACCGATGGCAAGATTTATCAAATTCCCTGTACGAGCGCGACGCTCGTCCTCGACGATGTCTTTGCCGCAGGCGAAACGATCAATCTCGCCGAGCTCGCTGAGCAGGATTCGATACTCACCTTCTGCCCCATCGATGCCGGCGATATGACCAACGACGAAATCTATGATGCCGCCCTACTCGCCATGGCATATAAAGGCGCCGACGCCCCCGATGTTGCCGCACTGTGCCAAGCGGCAATCGACCGACGTGACGGCACCAGCACAAGCGGGAACGCCTTCGAAAGTTGCGGTGAAATACGGATTAATTGAGCCTTTAAGCTGGCAAAACAGTCCTTATTTCACCGCAACTGAAACAGGGGCGCTCTCCAAGAGAGCGCCCCTGCCGGGTTTCCATAGTACTGGCGAAACAGTTTTATAGTTCTGGCGAAGCAGTCCTTGAGATCCGCCTTGCCTTATGCCAAGAACTCCTTGGTGGTTGCCACGATGTTGGCGGCGTCCAGGCCGTACTTGTGCAGGAGCTCGGCGCCCGGGCCGGACTCGCCGAAGGTGTCGTTGACGCCGATCTTCTTGAGCGGCGTCGGGCACTGTTCGCACAGGACGTCGGCAACGGCGCTGCCCAGGCCACCGATCACAGAGTGCTCCTCGACGGTCACGACGTGGCCGGTCTTGGTGGCGCTCTTGACGATCAGGTCGGCATCGATGGGCTTGATGGTGTGCATGTTGATGACCTCGGCGTCGATGCCCTCGGCAGCGAGCTGCTCGGCGGCCTCGAGAGCCTCGCCGACCATCAGGCCGCAGGCGATGATGGTCACATCGGCGCCCTCGCGCATGACAATGCCCTTACCCAACTCGAACTTGTAGGTCTCGGGGTCGTTGATAACCGGCGAGGCCAGACGGGCAAAGCGCATGTACACCGGACCGTCGCACTCGTAGGCGGCGCGCGTCACGGCGCGGGCCTCCACATCGTCGGCAGGAACGATAACGGTCATGCCGGGGATGACGCGCATAAGGGCGATATCCTCGCAGCACTGGTGCGTGGCGCCATCCTCGCCCACCGAGATACCGGCGTGCGTGGCACCGATCTTAACGTTAAGGTGCGGGTAGCCGATGGAGTTACGGACCTGCTCAAAGGCGCGACCGGCAGCGAACATGGCAAAGGTGCTCGCGAAGGCAACACGACCGGTGGTCGCGATACCGGCGGCAACACCCATCAGGTTGCTCTCGGCGATACCCACGTCGAAGAAGCGGTCGGGGCAAGCGGCCTTAAATTTGCCGGTCTGCGTGGCGGCGGCCAGGTCGGCGTCGAGGACCACAAAGTCATCGTGCTCGTTGGCGAGCTCGACGAGGGCCTCGCCGTAGCTTACGCGCGTGGCGATTTTCTTGACGTCTGCCATCCTAGAGCTCCTCTCCGGCGGCCGTGAGCTCTGCCATGGCCTGCTCAAACTGTTCATCGTTGGGGGCCTTACCGTGCCAACCCACCTGGTTCTCCATAAAGGAAACGCCCTTGCCCTTCATGGTCTCGGCGATAATGGCGGTCGGCTGGCCCTTGGTAGCGCGAGCCTCGGCAAAGGCGGCGCGGATCTGGTCGAAATCGTTGCCGTCGACAAGCTCCACCACGTGGAACTTAAAGGCACGGAACTTGTCGGCGAGCGGCATGGGGTCGTTGACCTCCTCGACGGGACCGTCAATCTGAAGGCCGTTGTGGTCGACGATCACGCAGAGGTTGTCGAGCTGCTGGTTGCCGGCAAACATGGCGGCCTCCCAGACCTGGCCCTCCTCGCTCTCGCCATCACCCAGCAGGGCGTACGTGCGGTAAGTATCGCCCCAGTGCTTGGCGGCAACCGCCATGCCCACGGCGGCGGAGATGCCCTGGCCGAGCGAACCGGTGGACATGTCGACGCCCGGGGTGTCGTTCATGTTGGGGTGACCCTGCAGGTGGCTGCCGATATGGCGCAGCGTCTTGAGGTCCTCCTTGGGGAAGAACCCGCGCTCGGCGAGCACGGCGTACAGGCCCGGAGCGCAGTGGCCCTTGGAGAGCACAAAGCGATCGCGGTCGGCCTTGCGGGGATCGGCCGGGTCGACGTTCATTTCCTCAAAGTACAGATAGGTCATGATGTCGGCAGCGCCGAGCGAACCGCCCGGATGGCCGGACTTGGCAGCGTGCACGCCGGTGACGATGCCCTTCCTTACCTCGTTGGCAACCTTTTTGAGCTCTTCGTCGCTCATTGTGCCTTCCTTTCATCCTCATTAGACAAAATGCGCACGGCACCGAAGGTAATCCCAACACAGCCGCAATGCACGTACGTCATTCATTATGCTGGAAACTGATGGCTTTACCAGAGTTTTTATCATTATTTGAACAATTTAGCAGGCAGAACCGCTGATGAAACGGTTTATCAATGTGAACGTCTTTTGGATGGAACGCGGTCGACCCTACGCGCTAATGTCCTTGAATCCCTCGCCGAAGGCTTCCGTAACGTCGGCAACCGTCACAATGGCGTGAGGATCGCGCTCGCGCACGATCGTCTTGAGGGTATTGAGCTCTCGACGGCTCACGATGACCATAACCACTGGCTTCTCGGCACCCGAATACATGCCAGTCGCCTTAAACTTGGTACAACCACGACCCAGGCCATACATGATATCGGCAGCGATATCAGGGAACTTGTCCGAGATGATGAGTACCATACGGCGTTTGTTGCCACCATCGACCACGGCATCGATCACGTAGCCGCTAATGACCATCGAAAGGCCTGCATATAGTGCGTTTTCGATTGAAAAGACCGGAGCCGATAGCGCGCATACGGCAACATCGATCGCCATGACGGTCGAGCCCACCGGCAGCGAGGTGTTACGCGAGATGATTTGGCCAATCGTGTCCGAGCCGCCGGTGTTGGCGCCGGCGCGCAACACCATGCCGTAACCGATGCCCGTAATAATGCCGCCCCACATGGCAGGGAGCATCAGGTCCGCATCCGCCAGAGGCGCTACAAACGGGGCGAACAGATCGGTAAAGAAGCCCAGCAGCACAAAGCCCGTCGCGGTCTGCACCACGTAGAACATGCCGCCCTCGCGCATAACGACCAGCAGCAGCAAGGCGTTCATCACGATGGTCTGGATACCGACGGGAAGCGACACGCCGCGCGCCGCGCCGACCGCCTGGATAATGGTGGCAAGGCCCGTAACGCCACCGGCGGCAAGACCGTTGGGAATCAAAAACAGGTCGGTCGCGATGGCGGCCAAGGCACACCCCAACATGATCTGGGGCAGGTCGTGAAAGAAGTTCATCGAAAGAATGCGCTTGATGTCCAGACGATATGCCATGCTGCCTCCCTCAAAAAAGCGCACCCAAACGAATGCGCTTTGAACTTCTTCTTGTATTCGATTCTACCGATTCGCCGGACAAAAACCACCCCTGCGCAGGGTTTATTCTGGATACAAACCCGTCCAACCGTTGGGCTTAGCATCGGCTTGAAACTGCCCGATGTTTTAGACCTCCGAGCCTTCTGCATCGGCGTTGCCAGTGGCCCAGCGATGGTAGCCAATAACAAACGGGTCCAGGTCGCCATCGTCAAGAACGGCCTCGACATTGCTGGTCTCCACGCCCGTGCGTAGGTCCTTGACCATCTGGTACGGGTAGAGCACGTAGCTGCGAATCTGGTTGCCAAAACCAATCGTGGTCTTGGGTCCGCGGATCTCATCCAGGGCCTCGGCGCGCTTCTCGAGCTCAATCTCGTACAGGCGAGCCTTGAGGATCTGCATGCACGCGGCCTTGTTCTGAATCTGGCTGCGCTCGTTTTGGCAGGTGACCACAATGCCGCTGGGGAAATGCGTCACGCGCACGGCGGAGTCGGTGGTGTTGACGCCCTGACCGCCCGGGCCGCTCGCGTGGTACACGTCCACGCGGATGTCATCGGGACTGATTTCGATGTCGATATCATCGGGTAGCACGGGAATGACCTCGACACCGGCAAACGTGGTCTGGCGGCGCTTCTTGTCGTCGGTGGGGCTAATGCGAACCAAGCGGTGGACGCCGGCCTCGGCGCGCAGCATGCCAAATGCGTCCTTGCCCTCGACGGTAAAGGTCGCGCGGTCGATGCCGATGACCTCGGCCGCGGGACAGTCGTTGATGGTGACCTTCCAGCCGCGACGCTGGCAGTACTTCATGTACATCTTAAAGAGCATGAAGGTCCAGTCCTGCGCCTCCAGACCACCCTGTCCGGGCTTGATGGTCACAATGGCATCGCCGTGATCGAACTCACCGGTAAACCAGCTCGAAAGCTCAAGCTCATCGATGGCACGGGCCAGGCGCTCAGCCGTGGCTGCAGCCTCCTCGCGAAGGGCGGCGGCGTCGGGGTCATCCCCCATCTCCTCGGCAAGCTCCAGCGCGGCGCGGGCATCGGAAAGCTCGCCGCGCGCGGTGTCCACGGCAGCGATATCTTCCTTGGTGCGCGCAATCTCCTCCATGGTGGCACGGGCGGCGTCGGCGTCATCCCAAAAGCCAGGGGCAACACTTTTGGCCTCGAGCTCGGTCACGCGGGTACGCTTCTCGTCCAAGTGGAGATACGACTCGACCTCACCGAGCCGGTCCGCAAACGCGTCCAGCTCGGCGGGCGTTACCTCTAAAGCCTCAGCCATTAACGATTCCTGCCGTGGCAGTACTTAAACTTCTTGCCGCTACCGCAGGGGCACGGGTCGTTGCGGCCCACGTTGACGTACGGATCGTCGCTCTCGGACTTGCGATAGGTGGTCACCTTGCCACCGTTGTTGACGGCAGCCGGACCACCCTGGACAGCCGTGCGGGCCTGCACCTGCGCCTGCTTGCGCAGCACCGAGTCGCCGTTGTCGCCATCGACCTCGGCAGGGCCGGAGAAGCGCGCGCCCTCGAGCGCGGGCTCCTCCTTGTGCTCCACGGCACGCGGGGCAGCCTTGATCTCGATGCGCAGAACCGTGCGCAGGTAATCCTCATACATGGTATCGACGAGTATCTGGAACGCGCCGTAGGCCTCGGTCTTGTACTCAACCAGCGGGTCGCGCTGGCCAAAGCCGCGCAGGCCGATGCCGGTCTTGAGGTAGTCCATCTCCTGCAGGTAGTTCATCCAGCGGGTATCGATGACGCGCAGCATGACCTGGGTATTGAGCTCGCGCATCAGGTCCTCGCCCAGACGCTCGGCCTTCATGTTGTAGCACTTCTCAACATAGGCCAAGACATCGGCAGCCAGGGCTTCAAAGTCCTCGTCGGGGAACTTCGGCGTATCGATGTGGCCGGTGAGCTCCACAACCCACTTGCGCAGGCCCTCCAGGTCGCGCTCGCCATCGTGGCTGTCCTTGGTGCAGAACTCCTGCACGCAACGGTAGACGGTATCGTGCATGACCTCGGTGATGTGGTCGGTCAGGTCCTTGCCGTCCAGAATCTTATTGCGCTCGGCGTAGATGACCTGGCGCTGCTTGTTCATGACGTCGTCGTACTCAAGGACGCTCTTACGCATGGAGAAGTTGATGCTCTCGACCTTGTGCTGGGCGCTCTCGACGGCCTTGGAGATGATCTTGTGCTGGATGGGCATGTCGTCGCCCATGTCGGCCGTGACCATCATCTTGGAGACGCGGTCCATCTTGTCGCCGCCGAACAGGCGCATGAGGTCGTCCTCGAGCGACAGGTAGAACTGGGTCTCGCCCGGATCGCCCTGACGACCGGAGCGGCCGCGCAGCTGGTTGTCGATACGGCGGGACTCATGGCGCTCGGTGCCGATAACGGTCAGGCCGCCGGCGGCAAGCACGCGCTCGCGCTCGGCCTTGCAGGTCTCCTTGGCCTCGGCGTTAAACTGCTCGAGCTGCTCGGGCGTCACGTCCTCCATGGTCAGGCCCTCGTACTCAAGGCGCTCGCGCACCAGCTCGTCGGGGTTGCCGCCCAGCAGGATGTCGGTACCACGACCGGCCATGTTAGTAGCGATGGTCACGGCGCCGTAGCGTCCGGCCTGGGCAACGATATGAGCCTCGCGCTCGTGATGCTTGGCGTTGAGGACCTCGTGTGCGATGCCGCGCTTGGTAAGGGCGGCGGACAGCTTCTCGGAGCTCTCGATGGAGACGGTGCCCACCAGGACCGGTTGGCCCTTGGCGTGACGACGCTCAACGTCGTCGGCAACGGCGTTGTACTTGGCCTGAATGGTGCGGTAGACCAGGTCCTCGTGGTCAACACGCTGCACGGGCTTGTTGGAGGGGATGACCTCGACGGGCAGCTTGTAGATCTCGCGGAACTCGGCATCCTCGGTAAGTGCCGTGCCGGTCATACCGGAGAGCTTGTCATACAGACGGAAGTAGTTCTGCAGGGTGATGGTGGCCAGGGTCTGGTTCTCCTCGCGTACGAGCACGCCCTCTTTGGCCTCGATGGCCTGGTGCAGGCCCTCAGAATAGCGGCGGCCTTCCATAATGCGGCCAGTGAACTCGTCGACGATCTTGACCTCGCCGTTGGTGACCACGTACTGCTTATCGCGGTGGAACATGTACTGGGCCTTCAGCGCCTGCTGCAGGTGGTTGACCAGCTGGCCGGAGAGATCGGCATAGATGTCATCGATACCCAGGCGGCGCTCGATCTTCTTAAGACCGCGCTCGGTGGCGGCGATGGTGTGCTTGGCCTCGTCCATGACGTAGTCGCCCGTGGGTTCAACGTCCTCGGTGGCGGTGAGCATGTCGTGCGACACGTCCTCACCGCGCTCCAAGCCGCGCACGGCACGCGCGAAGTCCTTGTAGGTGCTGGCGGACTTGGTACCGGCACCCGAGATGATGAGCGGCGTTCTGGCCTCATCGATCAGGATGGAGTCGACCTCGTCGACGATGGCGTAATGGTGGCCGCGCTGAACGCGCTGCTCGGGGCGGGTGACCATGTTGTCGCGCAGGTAGTCGAAACCGAACTCGGAGTTGGTGCCGTAGGTGACGTCCGCCTGGTAGGCCGGACGCTTGAGCTCGAGCGGCATGTTGTTCTGGAGCAGACCGACGGTCATTCCCAGGTACTTGTAGATGCGGCCCATCCACTCGGAGTCGCGCTTTGCCAGGTAATCGTTGACGGTAACGACATGCACGCCCTTGCCGGCGATAGCGTTGAGGTAGCCGGCCAAGGTGGAGACGAGCGTCTTGCCCTCGCCGGTCTTCATCTCGGCAATATGACCCTCATGAAGCGCCATGGCGCCGATGAGCTGTACGTCAAAGTGACGCATGCCCGTGATGCGCTTGGAAGCCTCGCGCACGGTGGCAAAAGCCTCGGGAAGCATGTCGTCGAGCGACTCGCCGTTGGCGTAGCGCTCACGGAACTTATCGGTCTGGGCGCGGAGCTCCTCCTCGGTCATCTTCTCAAACTGGGGCTCAAGACCGTTGATCTGGTCAACGATCTTGTAGTAGCGCTTCAGGTCCTTATCGGATCCAAAGGACAGCAGCTTTGACATGAATCCCATGTGGTTTTCCTTTTTGGCCATCGCCCACGCCGTGCAGCTGCGGACGAGTTAAACACAGATGATTGTACTTTA
>CABUVB010000073.1 GCA_902494815.1 uncultured Collinsella sp.
ACGGGCCATTAGGCAGCCTCAATACGATGCAGGATGTCCTCAACGACCTCATCGATCGTAAACTCGTCCATATCAAACCACACGATACGGTCATCGCGCTTAAACCACGAAAGCTGACGTTTGGCATAGCGACGCGAACGCATCTTGATGAGTTCGCGAGCCTCATCCATAGAAATCACGCCATTGAAAGCATCAATGATCTCTTTATAGCCAATTGCCTGCATCGAAGTCAGGGCATCTCCCAGCCCCTGTTCCATAAGACCGCGAACCTCATCGACAAGACCCTGTTCAAACATCAGATCGACACGCAGGTTAATGCGCTCGTAGAGCACCTCGCGATTACGCGTCAGACCAAACCATAGAGCATGATAATGCTCGCGCGGAACACTAAACTGACTTTTTTGCCTTGCATAGGAGATACCATCATCATGCATCTCGAGCGCACGAATCACACGGCGCACGTTATGGGGATGAATAACAGCAGCCGATTCTGGGTCGCGCTCAGCAAGCAGGGCATGCAGTTCTTCCTCGCCAATACGCTCGGCAAGCTCCTGATAGCCCACACGGCGATCGTCCTCAAGTTCACCCGAGGGAAAGTCCATCTCATCGAGGGCGGCCTTGAGATACAGCCCCGTACCTCCGCAAAAAACCGGCAGACAACCCGAACCAAGGAGACGTTCAACATGTGCGCGAGCGTCAGCCTGATAAAGCGCAGCAGAATATGCCACACCCGGATCTACAATGTCGACGAGACGCAGCGGCGCCGTACACTCATCGGGCGTCATCTTTGCGGTACCGATGTCCATGCCGCGATAGATTTGCATCGCATCGCACGACAGCACTTCGGACGAAAGACGAGCGGCCAAACGGTCGGCAACATCACTCTTACCAACCGCCGTCGGACCGACGATCGCAACGGCGGAAAGACCTGCCTCGGAAGAAACCATTAGCGCGGCTCGCCCACAACGGAGCCGGACAAATACCAGGTCTTGGCAACGTCAACGTCAACATCAACGATCTTGCCAACAAGCTGATCTATACTGTAACCCTCGGGAATAGGCGCATGCACGGTCTGATTCTTAGGACTCTTGCCCAGCAGGACCGCGTCGTTCTTTTTACTCGTTCCCTCAATGAGCGCCGGCACCACAGTATGAAGCTCACCCTGGTTATACTCGTGCGCCGTAGTCTCGATAACCTTAACCAGGCGGTTGAAACGCTCGAGAATAACCTCATGCGGCGTAGGATCATCAATCTCGGCGGCCGGGGTACCGGCGCGCTTGGAATAGATGAAGGTATAGGCCTGGGCATAGCGGACCGTCTCGGCAAGCGAGAGCGTCTGCTCAAAATCTTCTTCAGTCTCGCCTGGGAAGCCGACGATAATGTCGGTCGAGAGCGCGATATCGGGCATACGGTTGCGAATGCGATCGACCAGGCCCAAATAGTCCTCGCGTGTATAACGGCGATTCATCTCTTTGAGGATCCGCGTCGAACCTGACTGGACGGCCAAGTGCAGCTGCGGCATAACGGCAGGCGTCTCGGCCATAGCGTCGATGGTCTCAGGCAACAGGTCCTTGGGATGCGAAGACGTAAAGAAGATGCGCTCCACACCCGTATCGCCCACGGCACGCAGCAGATCGGCAAAACGCGGCTTGCCAAACAGATCGCGACCATATGAGTTAACGTTTTGGCCTAGCAGCGTAATCTCACGCACGCCCTGGCGCACCAAACCAGTCACCTCGTCGACAATCTCCTCGAAGGGGCGGCTCTTTTCGCGACCGCGCACGTACGGCACGATGCAGTAGGTGCAGAAGTTATTGCAGCCCGTCATGATGGGCACCCAGGCGTGATACTGCGTCTCACGGTGCCACGGCATACTCATGGCATCCGTATCCTCATGCTCATTGGTGCGGATATGACGCTTGCCGTCAAGGAACGCCTCGGCAATGAGCTCGGCCACATGTGCGATAGAATGCGTGCCAAAGATGACATTGACGTTATCGACGTTGGTGAGCAGGCCCTCGCCATCACGCTGCGCAATGCAGCCGCCCACGGCAACCACGCGCTTGCCCGAAGGCGAAGGCGGCAGGCTTTTGCAGGAATTGCACTGACCGTACAGGCGAGTATCGGCGGCCTCACGCACACAGCATGTCATGAAGACAACGATATCGGCATGCGAGGGATCGAGCGCCATGAGACAGCCATACGAATCAAGCAGACCGCTCACGCGCTCGGAGTCGTGCTGATTCATCTGGCAGCCAAAGGTGCGGATAAAGTAGGTTTTACCGGCAAGAATATCGCGTACGGAACGCTGGTCCATGTGCATAAGTCCTAACGTTGGGGAGCGAAACGAGGCAAGCAGAAGCTATGCCACAGGCTTAACATCATCCATGACGACGTTATCCATAGCAGCTCGATTGATCTGGTGAACGTAGATAGAAAGGCGGATGGCCGTGCGCGACTCCCCGTTAATGAGGATGTCGGAGAACACGGGCGCGCAGGAAATATCAAAACCGGTTGGGATCAAAAAACCGCGCGCGATGGCAACGGCCTTAATGGCCTGGTTGACAGCACCGGCGCCGACACACTGGATGTTGACGGGTACACCATCCTTGACCATGCCGGCGATGGCGCCGGCAACGGACGCGGGCGATGATTTGCTTGATACCTTCAGGCAATCCATGAAGAAACTCCTGCGTTTAAAAGTACGTTTTAACTGCAATAACTGTATCGTACCGAGAGGACACGGTAAAGATGCTATTCCTCTTTGGCAAGATCGAAGGTCACAGTGATTCGATCACGCGAAACACGAATCTTTGGGTCGCCGCAAAGGTTGAGATAGTACCTGGCGGCAAGGTCATTGAAGTCCCGCTCCACAGCACGCGAAAACTGTGCCATGTCATCCTTGGCAATACGTAGCCCGCGACGATCCTTCGCGAGATCGACAGGAGCCGGCGCATGCGAGGACGAATCACGCTCGCGCAGCAGACGCGCGGTCACACCGCGAACGGGCTTAATCTGCCCTGCCAAAATGCGATGTGCCGTGCGCTCGGACATCTCAAGACCCAAACCCGAGCAGATACGGATAAAGTCCTCGGCATCAGAGGCAAGGCCTAAACGATCGACAACCGGAAGCTCGCTCTCGTCATCAATAAACAAAAGACGAGAAGCATCGAGACGGCTGGACGCCTGCGCATGCAAAGTCGCGGCGATCTCGGACGGAGACCCCAAATAGACATCGCAGCCACGCAACTCCTCGAGCGCAAACTCACAAGCAGCGCGAATAATATTATGCGGACCGCGAGCACAGACATAACGTCCGTCCTCATCCTTGACGGCCTGGGGCCAGCTGGACTGATCGGCACGCTCACTGAGGCGGTCGGCCGCAACGCTCACCTTAAAGGCCGAGCCAAGGTCGACACCAGACGTGACCACACGGGCCTCGTCGGTGTTCTGCTTGATCGAAAACAATGCCATGCCACGACCGTGAACGCCCCAACGGTCCATCTTCATGCTCTCGAGCTTGGAGGTAACGCGGGCATCGAAGATTCGCTCTTGCATATCCTGCGGAACGCCCGAACCATTATCCAGAAAGACAAGCGTGCGGACGCCATCTTCCTTGGTCGTAGCGAGATAGACTTTGTCGGCGCCGGCATCGCGAGCATTACGGAGCATTTCGATGACGATATCCTCGACATGCTGAATGTCGTGTTTTGCCTGGCGCCGCTCGGCCTCCGAAACGCGGAGGCGGACATACCCCTCGCCAAGGTTCTCCTCGACGCGAAGGTTGCCCTCCCCCGACATCGACGCGATAAATGAGATGAGCTCGTTCGCGTCGCTCATGTTATTTAGCGATATCGACAGCGCGGCTCTCGCGAATCACGACGACGCGCACCTGACCGGGATACTCCATCTCTTCCTCGATCTGATGGGCGATATCGTGAGCCAGGACCGTGGACTGGGCATCGGAGATCTTGTCCGGCTGAACCATGACGTGGACCTCGCGACCAGCCTGCATGGCATAGGTACGCTCGACGCCTTCATGGGAGTTGGCAATCTCCTCGAGCTTCTCAAGACGCTTGATGTAGTTCTCGGCAGACTCGCGACGGGCACCGGGGCGAGAGGCGGAGACGGCATCGGCGGCCTGTACCAGGACATCGAGCACCGTGTTGGGGTCGACATCGGCATGGTGAGCCTCGATAGCGTGAACGATAACGGGCTTCTCGCCATAACGGCGGGCAAGCTCGGCGCCGATGACGGCATGCGGGCCCTCGACGTCGTGGTCGATTGCCTTGCCCAGGTCGTGCAGCAGGCCGGCGCGCTTAGCGGTCACAACGTCCAGGCCAAGCTCGGAAGCCATCACGCCGCACAGATCAGAGACCTCGAGGGAGTGCTGAAGCACATTCTGACCAAACGAGGTACGGTAGCGCAGGGCACCAAGGGTCTTGACGATCTCGGGGTGCAGGTCGTGGATACCGGTATCAAAGGCAGCCTGCTCGCCAGCCTCGCGCACGCGCTGCTGAACCAGGTCGACAGCCTTGTGATACATCTCCTCAATGCGGGCGGGGTGAATGCGGCCGTCGGCGATGAGGTTCTCGAGGGCAACACGGGCGGTCTCACGACGGACCGGGTCGAAGCTCGAAAGAACGACGGTCTCGGGCGTATCGTCGATCACGAGGTTGACACCGGAAACCTGCTCGAAGGTCCGGATGTTGCGACCCTCGCGACCGATGATACGGCCCTTGAGGTCATCAGAGGGAATGTGCACGGAGGTAACGGTGACCTCGGCTGTGTGGTCGGCAGCGCAGCGCTGAATCGCCAGGGACAGAATCTCCTGGGCGGTCTTGTGGCACTCGGCGCGAACCTGCTGCTCGGACTCGCGAATGATCGTGGCAGCCTCGTGGGTGACCTCGCCGCGAACCTTATCGAGGAGCTCCTTGTGGGCGTCCTCGCGGGTAAGGTCGGCGATGCGCTCGAGCTCGGAGGTCTGCTTTGCGCAGAGCTCCTCGAGCTCGCGGGAGCGCTTCTCGACCTGACCGGCCTGGCTGGACAGCTGATGCTCGCGCTTGTCGAGAGCGTCGTTGCGGCGATCAAGGGATTCCTCGCGCTGCATCACGCGGTTCTCGAGCGTACGAATCTCGCTCTTACGCTGCTTGTCCTCGGCCTCGGCGGCCTGCTTGTTCTTGATGATCTCCTCTTTAGCCTCGAGCAGAGCCTCTTTTTTGAGGGTCTCGGCCTGACGCTTTGCATCGCCGATCAGGGACTCAGCCTGTGCGTGTGCCGACTGGATCTTTTCGTCGGCCTCGTGAAGACTACCCTGCTTGGCGGTGCGCATGTAGGCAATGGCGGCGATGGCACCCAAAACGATGCCAACGAGCGCTGCGATGATAGGCATGCTCACTCCTTTTTATGGATTCGTTACACAACAAAACGAACCGTCCTTACGAACGGCTCGCGACATTTGAGTAATATGGGCGCAGCTTATGCGGGTCGGATACAGATAAACATATAAACAAACTCATCACAGATGAGCACATATCACAAAGCAAATGACAGTGTTTATCGTACGTTGAACCACAACAACTGTCAAATAAATGGCCCCGGCACGGCGGCTAAAACACGGTGAACGGCAGGGCCACAAAACGCATACGCCTAAACCGCACATTCCTCGCGTTCGGCATCGAGACGTGCCTTAACGGCATCGGCGGCGACGTGATACGAGAAGCCCTTGCCCATCAAAAACCGAACCAGTTTTTCGAATGCGCGCGTCTCTGGAACACGCCGCTTGGCGAGCAGGGCTGACGCACGCGCCAAATCGTCTTCGACGGCAAAATAATCCTCGGGATAACCGGGAATGTCATCGAGCACGACATGACGGCGCTTGAGCTCGGTCTCGATTTTGCGCTGTCCCCAACCGCGCCGCTTGCGCTCCTCGATAAAGTACGAGCAAAAGCGGCTCTCGTCTAAAAAACGATACTCGGTGGCGCGCTCGACGGCGAAATCGATCGCAGGCTGGTGAAAGCCGTAGCGAGCCAGCTTGTCACGGACCTCACCCGTCGCATGGTCGCGGCGCGATAACATCTCGGTCACCATGGTAAGTGCACATTTACGCTCAATGAGCTGCACCGCCTCACGGAAGTTGTCCCAATCACAGGGAAGATCGGGGCGGTTTTTGACATACAGCCGCGCGACCCGCACGGGAATCCAAATCGACCGTTCAAAACCGCCCTCAAGCTCACAATCGATATGTGCGCAAGGCTTTTTGGACGCATACCCGCTCGAGAACGAGGAGGCCGCCTTCTTATCGGGAAAGACGACCGTGGCCTCGGTCACCGTATACGACATGAGCGTAACCGCTACTCGTCGTCATCATCGAGCATGGCGGACCCATCGATGGCGTAAAGCTCGTCAAACTCCTCAGGCGCAGGCTGATCGGTCAGCTCGACCTCGGACGGAGCATCGTCATCAAACTCAAGTCCACAGGCAAGGCGGACCTTATGCTCAATCTCGTCGGCGCAATCGGGGTGTTCGCGCAGGAACGCCTTGGCGGCCTCGCGACCATTGCCGAGCTTGTCCTCGCCATAGGCAAACCAGGAGCCCATCTTCTTGCAGATGCCGCACTCGACAGCCATGTCAAGAATCGAGCCCTCCTTAGAGATGCCCGTACCGTACATGATGTCGAACTCAGCAGAGCGGAACGGAGCTGCCACCTTGTTCTTAACGACCTTGGCGCGCACGCGGTTACCGATAACCTCGTCCTTAAGCTTAATGCTGTCGATGCGGCGAATGTCGATACGCACCGAAGAGAAGAACTTAAGGGCGCGGCCGCCCGTCGTAGTCTCGGGGTTGCCGAACATGACGCCGATCTTCTCACGCAGCTGGTTAATGAAGATGCACGTCGTGTTGGACTTGGACAGCGAGCCGGCGAGCTTGCGGAGCGCCTGGCTCATCAGGCGAGCCTGAAGACCGACCGTAGTATCGCCGATTTCTCCCTCGATCTCGGCACGCGGGGTCAGCGCGGCGACGGAGTCGACGACGATGGCATCGATGGCGCCGGAACGCACGAGCATGTCAACGATCTCGAGCGCCTGCTCACCCGTATCGGGCTGGGAAATCAGTACCTCGTCGATATCCACGCCGATGCGCGCGGCATACGTGGGATCGAGCGCGTGCTCGGCATCGATAAATGCCACAACGCCACCCATTGCCTGGGCCTCGGCCAGGATCTCGAGCGAAAGCGTCGTCTTACCGGAGGACTCAGGACCGTAAATCTCGACGATACGGCCGCGCGGCACGCCGCCGATACCCAGCGCGGCATCGAGGGCCAGGGCGCCCGTGGGAATGGCCTCGACCTCGAGCTCGGGACCACCGTCGCCGTACCTCATGATGGAACCCTGGCCGAATTTCTTCTCGATCTCGGCCTTGGTGGTGGCGATCATCTCATCGCGCTCTTTACCCGTCGTGCGAGCATGAACGGTACGTACGGGACCTGAATTCTTGGCCATGAATAGCCCTCCTCTTAACAACCTGCATCGATAATAAACGAACGGCTGTTCGTGGTCAACCGTTCAGGCAAATCATATGCAGGCGGTCTTTCCAAAACCCAACCAAACGTCGACCAAACACTGACCAAATGCTTGACCACAAAGGACCAAATATGAACAAGGCAGGCAAAAATACATCTACAACCAGCACAAACGCCAAATGAGCCTAAGGTCCCTATCTCCACAATTAAGGGGCTCGGAGACCCCTTAAAACACGTCTATTCCATAGAGTTGAGCACAAGGGCAATGCGACCCAATGCCTCCGTGACCGCATGGGCACGAACACACGAACGGTCGCCCTCATAGTGGCAGCGCACAGAGTCCACGACCGGCACGCCCCCATCGGCGGAACGATGCGCCCAGCCAATATAGAAAGTGCCCGCCGGATCGTCCTCAGTGCCACCGCCGGGGCCGGCATAACCCGTTGCGCTCACTGCAATATCGCTCTGGTACAGCTCCAGCGAACCCGCCGCCATCTCGCGCGCGGTCTGATGCGACACCGCGGTATAGCGGTCGAGCGTCTCCTGCTCAACACCAAGAACACGATGCTTAATCTCATCGCAATAGGTCACCGCACCGCCACGCAGCACCGCCGAGGCGCCCGGGATATCGGCAATCGTCGAGGCGATCAT
>CABUVB010000074.1 GCA_902494815.1 uncultured Collinsella sp.
CCCCGTTCGTAGCTCCGAAGGAGCAGAACGGGGGCGCTTCATTGGTCGAGGACGTTTTCAAAACCAAGCCCGGTCCCGGCCGGACAGCCCACGAACGCTACAGGTTCTTGACACCCATCGCGCGCATGGCGTTCAGGATGGCGATGATCGCCACGCCCACGTCGCCGAACACAGCAAGCCACATGTTGGCGATGCCGAGTGCTGCCAGCACTAGAATCAGCAGCTTAACGCCCAGCGCAAAGATGATGTTCTGCCAGACAATCGCCATGGTCTTGCGCGCCACGCGGATCGCGCGGGAAATGTTGGACGGCTTGTCATCCATGAGCACAACATCGGCGGCCTCAATCGCGGCGTCGGAACCCATAGCGCCCATGGCAATGCCAACGTCTGCGCGGGTGAGCACGGGCGCATCGTTGATGCCGTCGCCGACAAAGGCGAGCTTGCCCTTGCCCGATTCGGCTGCCAGCAATGCCTCGACGCGCTCGACCTTGTCGCCCGGCAGCAGCTGTGCGTGGAACTCGTCGAGGTGGAGCTGCTTAGCCACCGCAGCAGCCACTTCCTCGCGGTCGCCCGTGAGCATGACGGTGCGCTTGACGCCGGCGGCGTGCAGGTCGCGGATCGTCTGCTCGGCATCGGCCTTTATGGTGTCGGCAATTACAATGTGGCCGGCATAGATGCCATCGACTAGCACGTGGAGGATGGTGCCGACGACCTCGCAATCGGGCGCTTCGACTCCGGCCGCGGCGAGCATCTTTGCGTTGCCAACGACGACGTGCTTGCCGTCGATGGTTGCCGTCACGCCGTGGCCCGCGTCGTTGGCGGAGTTGCTAACGCGCTTGGGGTCGACCTCGCCTTGGTAGGCGACACGTACGGACTGCGCGATGGGGTGATCGGAGAACGACTCCGCAAGGGCTGCGACTTCGAGCAACGACTGCTCGGTATAGCCGGCCTCGGGGTGTACCGCGACCACCGAGAACGTGCCGTTGGTGAGGGTGCCTGTCTTGTCAAAGACGACGGTATCCACATCGGCGAGCGTCTCGAGGTAGTTAGAACCCTTGATGAGAACGCCCAGCTTGGAGGCGCCGCCGATGCCGCCAAAGAAACTGAGCGGCACGCTGATCACGAGCGCGCACGGGCAGCTGACGACCAGGAAAGTCAGGCCGCGCAGAATCCAGTCGGGCCAGGCACCGGTGACCAGGCCGCCGCCGAGCGCGAGCACCGCGGCAGCGCCGGTGACGGCGGGCGTGTAGACGCGGGCAAAGCGCGTGATGAAGTTCTCGGTGCGTGCCTTCTTTTCGCTGGCATTCTCCACGAGCTCCAGGACGCGTGCGACGGTGGACTCGCCAAAGGGCTTGGTGGTGCGCACGTGGATGAGCCCCGTCATGTTGATGCAGCCGCTGATGATATCGTCGCCGGACTTGGCGGGGCGGGGGACTGACTCGCCCGTGAGCGCGGCGGTGTCGAGCTGGGTTTCGCCCTCGACGATGATGCCGTCGATAGGCACGCGCTCGCCGGGTTTGACCACGATCACGGTGCCGACGGCGATGTCATCGGGAAAGACCTGTTCGAGCGTGCCGTTGGCTTGCTCAACGTTAGCGTAGTCGGGCGCGATGTCCATCATGGCGCTGATCGACTTGCGGCTTTTGCCCACGGCATATGCCTGGAACAGCTCGCCGACCTGGTAGAACAGCATGACGGCGGCGCCTTCGGCCATGTGCGGGTCGGTATCGGGGAAGAGCACCATGGCAAATGCGCCGATGGTCGCGGCTGCCATAAGGAAACTCTCGTCGAAGGCCTTGCCGCGGCGGATGTTATTGAATGCCTTTTGCAGTACGTCGTAGCCGGCAATCAAAAACGGCACGAGGAATAGCACAAAGCTGGCGTAGATGTCGCCCGGGGTGCCGAATGCGGCAGCGAGGGTGCCGAGCTCATCGAGGGCGTACACCACGGCAAAAATGCCCAGCGCTACCAGGATGCGGTTGCGCTTATGCTCGAGTGACTCTTTCTTCTTGCGCTTCTTCTTTTTCTTCTTGGGGTCGGCGGTGGCCATGACTCGTATCCTCCCATTTGAATGTATGAACACTCGCTCATATAATTTCGCGAGCAAAGGCCGCGGCAATCGCGGCCTTGCAGGTTGGCGTAAACCTGGGCTAGAGAATGATCTCGCAGTCCGGCTCGGCGTCGGCCGTAAACTCTACAACGCGGTTGAGCACCTCGTCGAACTCAGCATCATCAGCCTCGAGCGTCAGCTTCTGGGTCATAAAGTTGACGGACACGGATTTGACGCCCTCGAGCTTGGCCAGCTCGTCCTGAAGCTCACGCGCGCAGTTGGCGCAGTCGATCTCGTCGAGTTTAAACTGCTTTTTCATGGTGGGTTCCTTTCTCTGTATTTGCGGCTTGGGTGCAGGCCGCGCTGGTACCGTGGTTGGTCGCTATTCGCAGATGTGGCTCATGCCTTGGTTGAGCATGGTGTAGACGTGGTCGTCGGCGAGCGAGTAGAGGATATTGCGCCCGTCGCGCCGGAATTTAACCAGGTGCGACTGCTTGAGTGTGCGCAGCTGGTGCGACACCGCGGACTGCGAGGTTTCGGTCGCTTCGGCGATGTCTGCCACGCAGAGCTCGCGGCCCATGAGGGCATAGAGGATCTTGATGCGCGTGGTGTCGCTGAAGACCTTGAACAGGTCGGCGAGGTCGTAGAGAAGCTCCTCGTCGGGAAGGTCCTCGGGCGAGCAGGTGGTCGGGATCGCGGGTTCGGTGGCCTCGATGTCGAGTTTCGTTTCATCAACGCGGATGCTCATTGCAATATCCTTTCATATGAACATGCGCTCATATAATTTACTTTCGATTATATGAGTGCATGTTCATATGTCAATGACGTTCAGGTAATTCGTTGTACAAAATGATGGGGAATAGTGGACGAGATCCCGGACTGAGCGTTTTTTGATAGTCGATGCCAAGGTGGGTACTCTCGTGCCGTGCAAAAAATGGAGTATTCTGCAACTATAGGGGGTCCGCTAATTTATTGCAGGTCATATAATGCAGTTCAAGAGTTATCTTAGGGTGTTAATCCGATGAGTTCTTCCTCAAATGTTGCCTAACGCTCTCACGCAAGAGTGATTTCGCTTCACATTTGGATCCACTCGAGGGTGATAGACACCCGACCCTGCTGAATACTCGCAATTTTGCACGTCGCTAGGGTACCCACCTTGTTAGCCGGCCTAGTCTCCGGCCCCGAAGACCCTGCCCTCGAGCGCGAGGCTGCTTGTTTGGGCAAATGATGGGCTGTCGGATTCGACAGTCTGCATGTCATCGATTGCCGGAACTTCATTAATTGTCGGGTCATCCAGCGTGATGCCTTCGAGCGTTGCTTTTTCGAGGTCGATTCGTTGACGCTCTTCGGAATCCTGGCGAAGCTGCTTCTGAATTCGCTTTTTCTCTTCTATAAACCTTCTGAGCACAAACTGTCTCAGGTCCTCTTGCATGATTTGAAAGTCTTTTGGCAGACGCGAGAGGCGTACGCCCTCTTTCCGCTGGATTGCTTCCATGACCCTAACAAAAGAGCTGGCATGCATAAAGGAATAACGGCTGACGGTGATGATTCCGTACCCCATGGACGCAAGTGCATTCTTGCGCTCCTCATCGATGGCGCGGTCTTCTTCCGCGTCATGATAAAAACCGTTGTATTCAATGTCTGTGCGAGATTTCTTTAGATACGCATCCATAAAGAACTTTTTGCGTCTCGTGAGATTCTTTGCGGCAGTGGTGACCTGCACCTCGTAATCGGTCTCAATTCCCTTAATACCAAGCCCTCCTTCGCTTTTGGGCAGCGTTAGCATCATGACAAATGCCGTTTCCATGGGAGACCGGCATCCGTCGCGCACACATTGGATCGCCTTTCGGGCAAGGGCCAGACCGTCGCATCTGGTAATGGAATTAAAGAACTGCTTTAACCTCTCGGTCGAGGTGAGCGCGAAACGCTCGGTATAGGAGGTGGAAGAGTCGGTTCCAAGGGAATAAGCGCCGCACAGTTCAAAGTAGTACTCCACTAGTTCGCGAAAAGAAAGATAGGTGGCGGCCTGAAGTGCGCAAAGCTCAACGCCAACAATGAAGATGCCATCTTTGAGCTCTATAAAGCGTGAGTTCGAGAATCGTTTTGAAGAAACGTGGCATTGACAGTTCATTGCATAGTGCGCATTCCTGCGATCAAACACCATCACCTCGAGGGAATCGTTTGCGTCGAGGGAAACATCATGTTTGGTGAGCCATTCTGCGGCTGCGTCAAGGAGCGTTCCGGTGGGACATGATCCGTAAATCGCGGCAGGGTTACAGGACTCGATGCCTTTCGCAGACACCGAATGCGCGGCCTGGTAGACCGCTTTTGCAGTGGTATGTGACAATACGATACTCATGGTATATATCGTGTCAGCTAATGCCGTGTTGATGGCGCTGAGTGGAAAAGCCGTTTTAGAGGTCTAACCAAATGCTGTCCAAAAGCTTGACGCAATTATGGGTTGGTATGCCATAAATAAACGTTTTCGCAGCTCGGCTATAGCATAGAAATACTCAATTGCTGCACATTTGATATCGATGCATCACCATCCGACAACGAATTGCGTGTCGGGAATTGGCCGAAATCGTTCAAAATGAGGGTTCAGAATTTGTGATGGCAGATCTATCTGTGGAACGTAGGGCGGCCCCGCTGCGGGGTTTCCCGCTGCGAGGCCGCTCGTGATCTACGCCGGAGTTTGTCGTAGACGTTTCTACTTGGCAAACAGGTTCTTGAGGTTGAACTCGGCCTGAACCGTGCGGAGCATGAGGTCGGTGTCGTCGAGGCCCAGATGCTGCTCGTTGGCGTCGGCGGCGAGGGTTCCACGGCGGCGCGCCCAGTTCTCGAGCGCAGCGGGGGCGGACTCGCGGGGGAGCGAGCGCACGTCGGCGTCCAAGCTGCGGCAAATCTGGCGCGAGTCGATGACGATAATCTTACCCGCGCGGCGTGCCTCGGCGTAGCCGTCCAGGTGGATCTTGAACCAGCTGTCCTCGAACGCGGCGTTATGCGCCATGTACGGGTACTTCTTCATAAGCTTGAGCAGCTGCTTTTGCAGCTCTTTGTTCTCGCGGAAGGGCGTTTTGCCGTCGATGTCGTCCCAGGTGATGTGGTGGATATTCGACAGCGGCACATCCTCGCCGCGGTAGATATCGGGCAGGCCGCAGTAGTGTGCCTCGGCGTCGTGCGGGACGGCGTCGCTGGTGAGCTCCATGATCTCCCAGCCCACGTTGATGATGTAGCCGCGCTCGGGTGCACGGCCGGTGGTCTCGATGTCGATGCCGAGCACTGTGCCTTGGATAGGCTTGCGGGCGTACGCCACGCCGAGCGCGTCGCGGTCGCCGCGGATCTCGCGCATGACGGACGCGGCGGTGCGCTTTTGCATCTTGCCGATGGCGGCGCAGGTGTCGGCGTCGGACAGACCGCGCGAAAGCGTCGCGGGCGTCACGTTGCGCAGGCGCGCCTCGCCAATCTGGTCGCACAGGTCGCGGTTGCGGTCAGCCAGGTCGCGCACGGTGGCAAAGTCGAAGCTGGGGTCGCCCTCGGCGGTAAAGTACTCGGTTTCGAGCACCTTAAGGGCCTCTTCGCCCTTCTGGCGCTCGGACTCCATGGCGCCATGATCGCCATAGATAAACATGGGAATAAACGGCTGGCGCTCGTATTCGAGTGCTTGTGAAGCGTTCATATAACTGCTCCTTGGATGGGCCGCGTCGTGCGGCTTTGAGTCATTAAGATGTGGCGAGATGATAGTTTACCATGGGCAACTATTGGCATCGCGCCTAGGATAACTACAATACCCTAGTTGACCGCTAGGACTTTTACAATGCTGCCGAAAGACACGAAAGGTTCCATCCGTCATGGGTTTGTTGATTGATATTCTGCTCGACGCCGGCAAGGACACGCTCTCGCTGGTGCCGTTTTTGTTTGTGACATATCTGGCCCTCGAGACGCTCGAGCATGTTGCGGGCAACCGCGTTAACGGCGCCATCAAGCGTGCCGGAGCCGCGGGCCCCGTGGTTGGCTCGTTGCTGGGCATGGTGCCGCAGTGCGGCTTTTCGGCAATGGCGGCCACGCTGTACGCCGGTCGCGTCGCGACGCTGGGTACCCTGGTGGCGGTGTTTCTCTCGACCTCCGATGAGATGCTGCCGCTGTTGCTCGCCGAGCAAGTTCCCGTGCAGACCATGGCGATGCTTCTGGCTTCGAAGGCGCTGATCGCGCTGGTCACGGGCTTTATCGTGGACGCCGCCATTCGCGGCCTGCGTCGTAACGCTCGCGCACATGCGGCGATTCGCCGTACCGTGCTGGGGACCGCTGCTAATCCGGCTCATGTGAACTGCGCGCACGACGACCACACTGGCGGTGACATCATCGACGAGGTGGCCGAGGCGGGCGTGAGCGCCGATCACATCCATGAGCTGTGCGAGCGCGACCATTGCGGTTGCGATGAGGACGAGGACGAGGACGAGCACGAACACGGACATGGCCACGATCACGGTCATGAGGACGAGCATGAACACCATGATGGCCACGGTCACTCCCACTCTCACGAGGGCGCGCCCCTCCTGTCGATTATTCGCAGCGCCATCTCGCACACCGTGCAGGTATCGGTATTCATTTTTCTGGTGACGCTGATTCTGGTCGCCGTGCTCGAGACCTTCGGCGAGTCCGCGATCGAGCAGTTCCTGCGTGGCAACGAGACGCTCGCCGTCCTGGGTTCGGCGCTTGTCGGCCTGATTCCCAACTGCTCGGCCAGCGTCGTCATCACACAACTGTACCTGGAAGGCGCGCTGCAGCTGGCCCCGATGCTCGCCGGCACGCTCATCTCTGCTGGTGTGGGCTACCTGGTGCTGTTCCGCACCAACCGCAGCGCCCGCGAAAACGTCCTGTTTCTGATCATGATGTACGTCATCGGTGCCGGCTGGGGCCTCATCCTATCCGCCGTTGGCCTTTAAGTAGATTATTGGGACATGTCTTACGATCTACCCCTGTGACCAGGGCATTCCCCGCTGCCAAAACAAAAAGGTAGATTTTTAGGCACGTCCCAAAAATCTACCTTGGTTAGCGCAGCAGCTCGGTGAGGTTTCGCTTAAAACGAGCGCGGTCTTCGCTGGTAAATGCCGCCGGTCCGCGAGTGCGTCCGCCGGCGCGGCGCACCTTCTTTTCCTCGTGGCGAATAAACAGTTGCATGTCGATGGTCGCCTTGTCGTAGACGCGCCCGCGCACACCGATTGCGGCGGCATCGCGGCCGAGCACCATGCTCGCCAAGCCAATGTCCTGCGTCACGACTACGTCGCCCGCCTGCAGGCGTTCGACAATGGCAAAGTCGGCGCTGTCGGCGCCCACGCTCACATCGAGCGTCGTGACCCAAAAGCCGCGTCGCGCGTGCTCGGCATCACGCGGGTCGTCGCGGCGAATGTGCCGTTCCAGGTTTTGCGTGCTGTTGCCGGCGATAACAACGGCGACGCCCGCCCGCCGCGCGCAGTCAATCGACTCGCGCGTGACCGGGCAGGCGTCGGCATCAATAAAGAGCGTTCGCGGCATCTAGTGCACCAGTTTGCCAAATTGAATAGCGCGAACAATCAGCGTAACGCCAAACACCAGCAGCGCGGCGCCGCTAAAGATAACGAGCATCTTGGCCGACCACAGCGGATAGATAAACACGAACATGCCGGCGATGATGGAGAGTGCGCCGCTCAGGATAGCGAGGGCGCGGTTGGACGAAAGCTCGGACTCCAGAATGGACATGACACCTTCGACAATCCAGCCAAAGCCGGCCACGATAACCACCATCGTGGTGAGCGTTGCGGTCGAGAAGGCCTGGTTGCGCAGGATTATGACGCCGCCCAAGATAATGAGTAGGTTGGAGATGATGCTCGTCACGCGCCAGCCGGTGGGCAGCAGCGGCTCAAAAATGGCAGACACTATGACCCAATCCGAGGGCACTAAAAAGATAGGAGCCCCCGCTCGTGACCGCGGGTCGGGGCTGCGACAATTATGTCGAAGTGCCATAGGCGCAGCCGCGCCGCAACGAGGTTGGGAGGCTCCCATGCCAAAGTATTCTACCGCGTTCGGGATGGACGTCCACCTGAGGTCGACCACCGTCTGCGCCCTCG
>CABUVB010000075.1 GCA_902494815.1 uncultured Collinsella sp.
CATAACGCCTCGGTGCAGGTAGCAGAAATCGCCCAGACCTTTGGCGTGTCCTCCGTTACCGCCCGTGCCGACCTAGACGCGCTCGCCGAGTCCGGCAAGCTGCGCCGCACACATGGTGGCGCTGTGTCGCTCCAGAAGCGACTGACCGTATCCACCCAGGATCGCCGCATCAATGTCAACGTCGCCGCCAAGCAGGCCATCGCACAAAGCGCCATCAAGCTCGTCAATGACGGCGACACGTTGCTCGTCGACTCGGGCACCACGGCGCTCGAGTTTGTCCGGCTCCTCGACCAGCGCGATGGCATCACCGTCATCACGGCCGACATTACCATTGCCGATTACATCGACGAGAGTATGCCCTCGGTTGATGTCGTCATGCTGGGCGGGGCACTGCGCAAAGGTCATCGCTATCTGTACGGCCCACTTACCATGCAGGCGCTCCAAATGGTCCACGCCGATCTTGCCGTCATGTGCCCTGGCGCTTTTGTTCCCGGCTGCGGCTTTACGACCGACTTTCCCCAGATGGCCGAGACCAAAACAGCTATGATCGCCGGAGCCCATCAAAGCGTCGCCCTCATGGACGCTAGCAAGGTTAACGGACGCGGCATGTACCGCTTTGCCGAACTGACTGATGTCGACACCATCGTGATGGACCGTGACCCCGATCATGCCGTCGCCACCTCAATCGCCGAGGCCACCGACAGCGCACTTCCAGCCCTCATCATCGCCGGCGCTTAAACAAAAACCACCACAAAGGTGCCTGTCCCCTTTGTGGTGGTTGTGATGGCTGAGCGTCAAAAGTGAGCGTGTCGCTACTTGGACAGCTCGTCGGCGAGGGCCTCGATCTGGGCGCGCGAGGCTTCGTTGAGCGAGCCCAGCACAGTCACCTTGTTCTGCGTCAGGGTGATGTCCTTCATGCCCTCGAGCTCCTTGGTCATAACCTTGGCAGCCGCGGGTGCCCAAGAGCCGGCCTCGACGAGCGCCACCGTACGGTTCTGGTAGGCGTGCTCGGCGAGCGTATGGATGAAGGTGCTCATGCACGGGAAGATCTCGCCCTGATAGGTGATGGAGGCGAGCACCAGACGGTCGTAGCGGAACGCATCCTCAACGGCCTCGGCCATGTCGTCACGAGCCAGGTCAAAGACGGAGACCTTCTGGCCGCGAGCCTCAAGCGCAGATGCGAGCTCCTCGACGGCAGCCTTCAGATGCCCGTACACGCTCGCATAGGCAATCGTGATACCCTCGTCCTCGGGCTGATAGCTCGACCAGGTGTTATAGGTGTCGAGGTAGTAGCCCAGGTTCTCAGTCAGCACGGGGCCGTGGAGCGGGCAGATAATCTGGATGTCCAGGTCGGCGGCCTTCTTGAGGACGGCCTGCACGAACTTGCCGAACTTACCGACGATGCCAAAGTAGTAACGGCGCGCTTCGCAAGCCCAGCCCTCGGGATCCTCGATGTCGTTGGCGCCAAACTTGCCAAAACCGTCGGCACTAAAGAGCACCTTGTCGGTGGACTCGTAGGAGAAGAGCACCTCGGGCCAGTGAACATTGGGGGCACCGACAAAGGTTAGGCTGTGGCCGCCCAGGTCGAGCACGTCGCCATCTTTGACGACCATCTTGCGCTCGGGGAAGTCGGTGCCAAAGTAGTTGACCATCATACGGAAGGCGCCCATGCTGGCAACAATCTGCGCCTGGGGATAGCGCTCCATAAAGGCGGCGATGCCGGCGGAGTGATCGGGCTCCATGTGATGGACGATCAGGTAGTCGGGCGTGCGGCCATCGAGCACGGCCTCGAGGTTGCCGAGCCACTCGTCAACAAAACCGCCGTCGACTGAATCGGCGACAGCGATCTTTTCGCCCAAGATAACGTAGCTGTTGTATGCCATGCCGTTCTCGGACACATCGTACTGGCCCTCGAACAGGTCAATGTCGTGATCGTTAACGCCAATGTAGCGGATATCCTTGGTGATCTCCATCAGGCAAAGCCTCCTAGATAGACAAAAGAGCCCGTCTATCATAGCACTCGTCTTCATAGCCACGGCTATCTGCCAGCATCCTTATCGATTGTTATTGAGGCGGAATATATCGCCATTGACCTGCAAAAACTATGTGCGCGGAGCTGCCGTGGTATGTCGAACGATAAGCTGGCCGGGAATACGAATGGCAACGGTTTTGTCCGTTGCCCCCGCCTTGGGAACCGCGTGCTCGAACACCTCGCGTCCACGCTGATGCAAATCGAATCGAACGGTCGTGAGCTCGTTGTGTGCCACAAAATCATCGAGCGAATCGTCGACGCCCACCACGCTCACGTCCTCGGGCACGCGCAGACCGCTATCGCGCAGCGCTGCAATCGCGCCATTTGCCATCTGGTCGTTTGCCGCGTAAATCGCCGTCATGGTGCGGTCGTGCTCGGCCAGATATCTGCCGGCCTCGTAGCCGCTGTTGGCAGACCAGTCGCCCTCGAGCGGCTCTGCCGGCTCGATGTGTTTACGCTCGAGTGCATCTTGCCAACCGGCGCGACGAAATTGTTCGTCGACCGAGAATGACGGGCCGCCAATATAGCGAATCTGCTCGTGCCCTAGCTCAAACAGGTGATCCATAAGCAATAGCGAGCAGCCGTAATGGTCGGAATCGACCGTGGTCACCCGCGGGTGCGCGTACATGGTAACGATGACCGTGCCAATGCCCGGCAGTGGATCAAACGTCTCAAAATCGGGCGCCATGCGACTCATGCCGATGATGATGCCGTCCACCGGCAATGCGGCCATACGACGCGTGGCCTCGGCAAGCGAAAACTCCTCGGTCTTGGACATCTCGACCAGCGTGATGGCGCAATTATGCTCGCGAGCAGCGCTGGCGATGCCGTCGATCATTGAGAGGTTGCCAAACTTGGTGACATCGTTGACGCACAGGCCGACCGAATGGTAGCGACCGTCGCGCAGCGAGCGACCGGCATAACTCGGACGAAAGCCGAGCTCTTGCATAGCGGCCTGCACGCGCTGGCGCGTCTGCTCGTTAACGTTGGGCAAGCCGTTGGCGACGCGCGAAACCGTCTGCTGCGAAACGCCGGCAGCGCGGGCGACGTCGGCCATGGAGACCGGACGCGAACTGGTATCGTTGGACGGGCGCCTTGCCACAGGATCACCTTCACCCTTGCGAGATTTGAATAGCGTGAATGCCGGCCCGGGCAGAAATACATCCCGCGCCGAGGCCCGCTATCGTCGGACGCATGTTAACGTACTCTACTTTTTCTATCTGCATCTCTTCTGCTTTATAAGTCCATACGGCAGTACCGTTCACGGCTGAATTTCTACCGATTACCAGATTCTCAAAAAGTGACAAGCGATGTGTTATGAGTACGTTAACATAGCCCATAGCGTGCGGTATCGTGAATACTTGGTTCATGCCGCTTCAAGTTGTTAACGTACTCATAACGACGCAAAACCCACCCGGGCGCGCCAAGGAAAGGACTCCCATGACCACCCCCGACGAAAAGACATTCGCCACGCTCACCAAGCTGTTCGAGGAGGAGTTTGGCCCCATCGGCGACCGCCAGGTGCTCTACGTGCACGCGCCCGGCCGTTCCGAGATCAGCGGCAACCACACCGACCACGAGGGCGGCCACGTTATCGCCGGCTCGCTCGATGTCGCCGTCGACGGCATCGCCGTGGCAACCGATTCCAACAAGGTTCGCGTAGCCGACGAGGGCTATCCTACGTTTGAGATCACGCTCGACACGCTGGATATTCAAGAGTCCGAGAAGGGCACGTCCGCGAGCCTCGTCCGCGGCATGGCCCACGAGGTCGCAGCGCTTGGCGTTGAGCCCCAGGGCTTCGACTTCGCCTTCACCTGCTCCGTCCCCTCGGGCGGCGGCCTTTCCAGCTCTGCCGCCGTCGAGGCCGCGTACGGTCGCGCCATGGAAACCCTCTGGGGCGCACCCGCCATCGAGCCCGTCGCGCTCGCGCAGATGAGCCAGCGCACCGAGAACAACTATTACGGCAAGCCCTGCGGTCTGATGGACCAGGCCGCCGTGTGCCTGGGCGGCCTTGCCTACATGGACTTTGAGGACCAGGCTCAGCCTAAAACCCAGAAGCTCGAGCTCAACTTTGAGGATCACGGCTATGCGCTCGTGCTCGTTAAGGTCGGTGCCGACCACGTGGCCGCCACCGACGACTACGCCGCCGTTCCGCGCGAGATGCAGGACGTTGCCGCCGAGTTTGGCAAGGCACGCCTGTGCGAGGTCGACGTTGCCGATTTTGACGCCAGGCTCCCCGAGCTGCGCGCCAAACTGGGCGACCGTGCCTGCCTGCGCGCCGTTCACTACTGGTACGAGAACGGCCTGGTCGACAAGCGCTGGGCAGCTCTGAACGCCGGCGACATCGACCAGTTCCTGGTCCTGACGCGCGAGTCCGGCGCCAGCTCTGCCATGTACCTGCAGAATGTTGTTGCCAAGCTGGGTTCCGAGCAGCCTTCCATGTATGCCCTGGCGCTGGCCGAGCACGTGCTCGACGGCCGCGGCGCCGTCCGTATCCACGGTGGCGGCTTTGGTGGCACCATCCAGGCCTTCGTGCCGCTCGACCTGGTCGACACCTTCATTGCCAAGATGAACGGCTGGCTGGGCGAGGGCTCTGCCCGTCACTACGCCATCTCTGACAAGGGGGCTTACGCGGCATGGCTGTAATGACTGACGTGCGCGAGGCCGCACAGAACCTGATCGAGTACGCCATCCACCGATCGATGATCGGCCAGGACGACCGCATCTGGGCATACAACACCATTTTGGAGTGCATCGGCGCTACGGGGCCCGCGCTCGATATGGCCTGGGCGCTCCAGGTTGAGAAACTCTCGCTCTTGCACCCCGATACCTTGCCCGACTTTGACCTTGAAGGCACGCTTGCCGCGCTTTCCGAGACCGCCGTTGCCAACGGCGCCGCCGAGGACACGGCGTCGGGCCGCGACCGCATCGCCATGCGCATCATGGGCGCGCTCATGCCGAGGCCTTCGGTTGTAAACGAGGAATTCAACGGCCGCATGGGCGTCAACGAGCCCCGCGCCGCGACCGACTGGTTCTACGACCTGTGCTGTGACGCCGGCTACGTGCGCCGTGCCGCCATCGCGCGCAACATCAAATGGAGCACCCCCACCAACTGGGGCGATCTTGAGATCACCATCAACCTGTCCAAGCCCGAGAAGGACCCGCGCGATATCGCCGCGGCAGGTGCAGCCATGAACACGGGCGAGAAGTATCCCGCCTGCCAGCTGTGCATCGAAAACGAGGGCTATCCTGGACGCTCCGCCGCAGCCGACGGCGGCGCCCATCCCGCTCGACAGAACCTGCGCATTATCCCCATTCAGCTCAACGGCGAGCGCTGGGGCTTCCAGTACAGCCCGTACGCGTACTTTAATGAGCACTGCATTGCCATGAGCTCCGAGCATCGTCCGATGCACGTCGACCGCAAGGGTCTGACCTGCCTGCTCGACTTTGTCGACCTGTTCCCGCACTACTTTATTGGCTCCAACGCCGACCTGCCTATCGTGGGCGGCTCGATCTTGTCGCACGACCACTTCCAGGGCGGCGCGCATGAGTTCCCCATGATGCATTCCACCGAAGTCTCGCAGTTTAGCGTGCCCGGATTTGACCAAGTCAATGGCACTGTGCTGCAGTGGCCGCTTTCGGTGCTGCGCCTGCGCTCGCACGACCGCACCCAGCTGCTCGACGCTGCTGAGAAGATTATCCTCGCCTGGCGCGAGTGGACCGATGAGTCCGCGGGCGTCATCGCGCACACAGCCGATGGCGTGGCGCACAACACCGTGACGCCCGTCATCCGCCGCGTCGACTCCCGCGGCAATGCCGGCGGCGAGATTTACGAGGCCTACCTGGCGCTTCGCTGCAATATCACGACCGACGAACATCCGCTGGGCGTTTTCCACCCGCATGCCGAGTACCACCACATTAAGAAGGAGAACATCGGCCTGATCGAGGTCATGGGCCTGGCGATTTTACCGCCGCGCTTGGTCCCCGAGCTCGGCGCTGTCCGCGAGCACCTGCTGGCGGCCAAGGCCGATGCCAGCTACGACCTTTCCGCTGCGCTCGAGGGCGACGACCTTTGCCACAGCCACGCCGCATGGGCCGAGGACGTCTATGCCCGCCGCGCCGATGAGCTCACGGCGGACAACGCCATCGATATCCTGCACGAAGAGGTCGGCGTGGTGTTTGGCCACGTGCTCGACAACGCCGGCGTCTTTAAGTGGGACGAGGCGGGACGCGCCGCCCAACAGCGCTTTATCGACTCGCTATAGAGCACGGGCCCGAACGTTCAACAGCAGCCCGCACGACATAGCCACCTACACGACAACGGCGCCCGCCGGCAACATCGCCGACGGGCGCCGTTTTCTGATGCAAGGGTAGCTAATTTGCACCAAAACAAGGAGTGTTCCAAACTGCCGACAGAGAAGGAACGCTCCCAGGTGCCGACCTGAACACCCACATTATTCGATGGAAAAACGTGGTTGCCTCCCACATTATTCGATGGAAAAACGTGGTTTACTCCCACATTTTTCGATGGAAAGACCAAAACGGTCTTATACTAACCATGATCGTTAGGAGGCAGTATGCAGCGACAGCTAATGGACGAACTCATCGCTTGGAAATCTAGGGCAAACCGCAAGCCCCTCCTGCTTAAAGGGGCCCGCCAGACGGGAAAAACCTGGCTTCTCAACGAATTCGCAGACCAGCAGTATCAAAACGTCATCCGTTTTGACTTTATGCTCGAACCGGGCGCACGTTCGCTGTTCGACGGAAGCCTTGACCCCAAACGCATCATCTCCCAGATAGAGCTCCTGCGCGGCCAGACCATAACGCCGACAGACACGCTCATCATCTTCGACGAAATCCAAGAGGCACCGCGTGGCATCACCTCGCTCAAATACTTCAACGAACTGGCGCCGGAATACCATATCGTGGCAGCCGGCTCCTATATGGGGCTCGTGCTCCGACGCGAAAACGAGTCGTTCCCCGTCGGCAAGATCGACCAGCTCACCATGCGCCCCATGGGGTTTGTCGAGTTCATTCGTGCCGTCGATGGCGATCCGCTCGCAGATGCCATCCTTGCCGCAGACATTGACCTGCTGGCAAACGTTTCCGAAAAGCTCGAGCGCCTGCTCAAGGAATACCTCGTTGTCGGCGGCATGCCAGAAGTTGTCTCCGCTTTCGCCGCCTCCCACGATTTCATCGAAGCCCGCAGGCTTCAGCAGCAAATCATCGAAGCTTATGAATCCGATTTTGGCAAGCATGCGCCAGCCCGCATCGTCGAGCGCATGAGGCTGGTTTGGAAATCCCTTCCCGGCCAGCTCGCAAAGGAAAACAAGAAGTTCGTCTACGGCGCGCTTCGTCCCGGGGCGCGCGCACGCGATTTTGAGGAAAGCCTCCAGTGGCTCATGGACTATGGAATCGTTCATAAGGTACCACGTGTTTCCGCCCTAAGAGCACCGCTCACAAGCTACGAGGATCTCTCGGGCTTCAAGCTGTTCTGCATCGACACCGGCATCCTCGGAGCACTCTCCGGCCTCACGCCAGCCATTGTTCTGAACGGGCCCGCTGTTTTTACGGAGTTCAAAGGCTCGCTGACCGAGCAATACGTCGCACAGGAGCTTTTGCTCCAAGGCAAAACTCCCGCGTATTGGTCATCCTCCTCCGGCAATGCAGAGACTGACTTTGCCATCGACCATGCGGGGACCGTGCTTCCGCTCGAGGTCAAGGCGGCAGAGAATCTCAAAGCAAAGAGCCTGAGGACTGCCTGCGAGAAGTTCAAACTCGGGCGCTGCGTGAGAACATCGTTAGCGGCATATAGAGACGAGGGCACGCTCGTCAACATTCCGCTCTGGGAGATTGGGCAAATCGACAAGCTGGCATAGGCGCTGTGGAGGGGGTGCCCCGTAAGGAATGTCCCAAACTGCCGGCAAAAAAGGAACGTCCCTATCTGCCGCATTCCCGAAGCAAGGCAACGCCGATGTCTTGGCAACGGCAGCGAGCGGGCCGCATTTGAGACAAGGTGACGTGAAACGAAAGGGCGCTGACCTTCTGGTCGCGCCCTTGAAGTTGAACGTCAGATTGTCCAAATGC
>CABUVB010000076.1 GCA_902494815.1 uncultured Collinsella sp.
AAACCAAAGATGACGCCCCAGATGGTCTTGCCCGTGTGGTTGGAAACCCACAGCGCGATAAAGTCGGTACCGCCAGTGGATGCGCCGGACTTAAGCGCGATGGCAGCGCCCAGACCCGAGACCACGCCGCCAAAAATGATGAGCATGATCTTGTCGCCTAAAAACGGCGCGAAGTGAAAGACGTTGAGGAACAGCGACGAGAGCACGACCTGCATCATCGAGAAGATGACGAAGCGCTTGCTAATGCCGCTCCAGCATAGGAGCGCCACGGGGATGTTGAGCGCGAGCATACCGAGCGAGATATCGATGTGAACACCGCCGAGCGAGGTAACGCGATCGAGCAGGACCGCGACGCCGGTAAGACCGCTCGGAAGCAGGTCGGCGGGCTGAATGAACGCCTGGATCAGAAATGTCTGGAGAACGGCGGAAATGGTGACCGCCACGGCGGTAATAGCGCGGCGGACGATGGTGAGACGGCCGAGCACGAGCACTCGGTCCGTGAGCTGATCGATGGCGTTCGCCACGTAGGCTCCCTTCGAAGGCAGATGTGGTTGTGGGGCATGCCCGCGATTGTAGCATGGAGCGTGCGGGGGCGCTTCAATTCACCCTCCCTCGACAACCAAAACGGGACCAGCAACCCCCACGACCAAAGGCCCAAATTACAAGTGAGTAGACTTTTTACGATCTGCCAAGCACACCCAAAACAGACACCTCTGTGACCTGCGGTTTTACAAAGGAAGATATGCATTGTGCTCGGCCTGCGCCAAAAAGTCTACTCACTTAGTCCGAATCGAAGCCAAACGGATCAAAATCGAAACCAAATTGAGCCAGTCCACCGCAAAAACGTTTGAACTCGTGCTTCTCGCGGTGGATTGACGTTACAGAGCGGCCAAAATGTCGGACAGGTTGTCGATGACGACGTCGGCGGCGGACTGGTCCAGGTTGACGCCCTCGTGCGGACGCAGCGCCAGGACTCGAGCGCCGGAGCGCTTGCCGGCCTCGATGCCTAAAGGCGAATCCTCGATAACCAGGCACTCGGCAGGCTCCACCCCCAGCGCTTCCATGGCGCGCAGGTAGATCTCGGGGTCGGGCTTAAACGCACTGCACTCGTGGCCGCTGATGGTGTAATCCAGCACGTCGGCAATGCCAGCGATCTCCACCAGCTCGTCAATCAACTCACGATAGGACGAGCTCGCAATGGCACACTTCACGCCGTGCTCGTGCAGCTCGCGCATCACCGGCTCCGTCTGCTCGTTGAGCAGCTCGGCATACGGAACGGGGTGATCCGGGCTATAGACCTGCTTGTACTCCACGCGCAGACGCTCGCGCAGCTCAACATCGTCGGGCACCAGCGACTTCCAAATGGCAGGCTCGTTAGACCCCGAAAGATCGGGAATCTCGTCAAAATGGAACCCCTTCTCTTCCATAAACGCCACGCGACGACGGTTGTAGAACCACTCGGTATCGACCAGCACGCCGTCCATGTCAAACAGCACTGCCTTGATCATACGCATCTCCTCCCACCTGCCAAAAAGGGACAGGTTTATTTTGGTAGGTTTTATCTGGGATTTGCGACGCAACAGACACGCCCTCCCCAGAGCAAAAAAGGGGACGGGGCGCAAACCCCATCCCCTCTCAATCAACCCGTAAGGTCTACTTACTTGTGATTAGTAGGAAAGCTTCCACATGTAGCGACGCATGGTCAGCGGGTGCTGACGGGCCTCGGCGATCTGGTTGCCGTACTCGCGCATAACGGCGAGGTGCAGCAGCGGGTTGAAGTAGGTGACGACGCTCGCGGGCACGGCGTCAGCCAGGCCGTAGTCCTTGGAGTCGATCAGAGCGACCTTGGCGCCCATGCGCTCAAGGAAGGTGAGGGCGCGGGCGTCCATCGGACGGGTAGCGCCATCGGACATGAAGAAGACGTAGGGCTTACCCTCGGTGGAAACCTCGAACGGGCCGTGGAAGTACTCGCCGGTGTTGTAGGCGGCGGCGTCGATCCACTGCATCTCGGTGAACAGGAAGGCGGCGTGAGAATAAGCCATCTTCTCGGAGGCACCGGAAGCCATGAAGTAGATCATCTTGTCGTCCTTGAAGTCCTCGGCGAACTTCTTGGCGAGCTTCTTGCAGTGCTGAGCGGCGTTCTCGCAGAGCTCGAAGACGTTGGTGAGGCCGGTGATCATGTCCTCGTAGTGGTCATAGCCCTCGGTCTGCTGAAGGATCTCGACAGCAAGAGCGATGGCGTAGCCGGGCTTCTCGCACTTGGCAGCGAAGTTGGCGTGGAAGCCGTGAACGATGACGTAGTCAGCGTCGACGGTCAGAGCGGAGCCAGCCTTGTTGGTGAGGGAGACGACCGGGCAGTTGTGCTTCTTGGCGGTCTTGTTGGCCTCGACGGTCTCGGGCGTGGAGCCACCGAGGGAGCAGGTGATCACGAAGGTGTGCTCGTTGACCCAGGAGGGCGTGTCGTAGTTGAACTCGTTAGCGGTGAAGATCTGAACGTTCAGCTTGTCCGTGTTGTTGGCCAGGAAGTACTTGGCGGGGTACAGGTCGGACATGGAAGCACCGCAGCCGACGAAAGCGACGCTGTGGATCTCGTGGTTGGACAGGACGTCAGCGACGATCTGCTTAGGGAGGTTAAGGTCGATCTCGTACATCTGACACATTCCTTTCGATTTTTGCGGCGCCACATTGCCGGGCGCTCGCAGGGTTACCGTGGTTTGGACCGAGTCGCCGGCCCGTTGAGGATGTGACAAAGAGACTGCCCTTTGTCACGTATAGGGATGGAAGCCTGCCTGGGGTATGGGATGCCAGGCAGGCCCCCGGGGGAAAGCGGTTAGACGCTTGGTCGCGACTAGGCCAGGATGCCGGCCGCGGAGAGGGCGATGCCGCCCACAATGGCGATCACGAGAAGCCAACCGGTGTTGACGTTCTTCTTGATGAGCCAGTACATAAGGCCGGTGAGGCCAAGGGAGATCATCTGGGGCATCATGCCGTCCAGGATGTCCTGGATAACGACGGTGCCCTCAGCGAACTGCAGCGGGGTGGTGGCGCCGATCAGCGTAGCAATCATGCCACCCACGGACATAAGACCCACGATGCCGCAGACATACATGAGCTTCTCCATGAGGTCGCCGCCCTGAAGCTTGCTCAGGTACTCGTGGCCGCCCTGATAGCCCATCTTGGCTGCGAACCAAGTGATCAGCACAGAGGGGACGATGGAGATGAGCATGGCCAGGATCGGGCCCATGATGGAGCCCTGCTGAGCCAGCTGAACGCCCAGGCCAAAGGCGATAACGCGGATGGTGCCCTGGAAGAAGGAGTCACCGATGCCGGAAAGCGGACCCATGAGGGAGGTCTTGACCGCGTTAATCGAATCGGGATCGAAGTTCTCGGGATCCTTGGCGTACTCCTCCTCCATGGAGGCGGAGAGGCCCAGGATGAAAGCGCTCGTCTGCGGGGTGCAGTTGTAGAACGCCATGTGACGGTGGTAAGCCTCTTTCTTAGCAGCGAGCTGCTTGGGGTCGGACTCATCCGGATAGAGGCGATCGAGCGTGGGAACCATGCCGTAGAGGAAGCCCATGTTCATCTGACGCTCGTAGTTCCAAGAGGCCTGGATGGCCCAGGAGCGCCAGAAGAACTGGCTGACCTTCTTGTTCAGGGACACGTCCTTGGTTGCGGTTGCCATAGTGTGTTCCTCCTTAGTCTTCGTCGTCTTCGAGCGGATCGTAGTCGGAATCGACACCGGCGGCTGCATGGGAACCGTTGAACTTGAAGCCCATGAAGACGACAGCCAGGCACACACCGATCAGAGCGACCGCGATGACGGACAGGTTGAGGTAAGCGGCGAGCAGGAAACCGATGAACAGGAACGGAGTCATACCCTTCTTGATCATCATGGTGAGCAGCAGGGCCAAGCCGTAGGCGGTCATGATCTTGGTCGAAACGTTAAGACCAGTGGACAGCCACTCGGGAACCATGTTGACGATGGCCTGGACCAGGTCGGTGCCAACAAAGACGGCGAGGAAGATCGGCAGGAAGTACATGACGGCGTACAGACCGGAGCCGGCGCAGATGTGCATACGGTAGGCGGTCTTGAACTTTCCGTTATCGATCGCGCTATCTGCCACATGGGTGAGGGCGGCGATGATGGAACGGAACACGATGCCGAGGAGCTGACCCAGGACGGCAACCGGGATGGCGATCGTCATGGCGGTCTCGGCAGAAGCATCGGTCAGGCACGCAAAGGCAGCGGCCACGATGCCGCCCAGGACCATATCGGGCGGAACGGCGGCGCCGACCTGCACCAGGCCCATGGACACGAGCTCGACGGCGGCACCGACGGCAAGGCCGGTGGGCACATCGCCCAGCAGCAGACCGACGAGCGTAGCGCCAACGAGGGGCTGCTCGAAGTTAAGACGACCGAGCAGGCGGGAGTCCCACATGCAGAACACGCCGACGAGGCCGACGAGCACCGCACTGATGAACGTATTCATACCCTTCTCCTTTCAGTCAGGCAAAAGCCTGGTTGATTACAGCTTGGCGTCGATGTCGACGCTCTGATACGTAGGGGTCTGCTGAACATAGAGCTTGATGCCCATGTCGAGCAGCTGATTGACGTCGGCCTTCTGGGTGGCGTCGAGGAAGACGGAGCTGTCCTTGCCGCCGACCTGATCGGCACCGTCGTGGTTGGCGGTGGCGCCCAGGTTGATGGCGTCGAGCTTGTAGCCCTGGCAGAACTGCAGCATCTCGGCAGTGTTGCCAAAGACGAACATGACGCGCTCGCCGAGGGTGTTGAGCTTGTCCATCTTGGCGAGGGCACGCTCGACGGTGAAGACGTTCAGGCGCACGCCCTGAGGCTTGGCCAGCTTAAGAGCACCCTTCTTGATGTCATCGTTGGCGGCAGCGTTGTCAACGACGATGATGCGCTCGGCCTGAACCTTGGTGGTCCAGGTAAAGACGACCTGGCCGTGCAGCAGACGGTAGTCAAGACGTGCGAGGACGATCTTGGCGGGACCGGAGCTGTGACGGGGCGCCTTGGCCTTCTTGGCGGGAGCCGCGGCAGCCTCGACCGGTGCGTTGGGGTTGGTCAGGCCGGTGCGGGCCTCGTTGATGAGGGCCGCAAGCTCGGCGCCCTTGACGGGGACGGGGCTCATAGCGAGCGTGAGCGCCAGCGGAATGTTGAAACCGCTGACAACCGTGAACTTCGTGCCGTTCTTGGAAAGCTCGACCATGTTGTTGTTGACCGAGCTGCCGAGCATATCGGTCAGCACATAGACGGTGTCGTCCGTGTTGAACGTGGCGATCATGGCGTCCACCTTATTGGTGATGGGCTCCTTGTCGTCACGAGCAAGCGACACGACGTGGACGTTCGACACGTCGCCGAGAACCATCTCGAGCGTGTCTTTGGCGCCTGCGGCCAGGCCGCCATGAGATGCGAGAATGATCTGATTCATCTTGCCTCCTCCTTTTCGTTATGGTCATTATAACGTCTTATACGTTGCTTATATTGCTAATTAGTATAAAGACCGTTCGCGGGTGAAAATCGACCGTTGACGGGTTTAACGTACTTGAAACGTTGGGCCGGGTAGGCCGGCGCTGGCTGGATAACCCCAGGTCAGACCCTGCGCGCAATCCCCTATCGCACGAAGTACCAGGGGCTTTCCTGCACGGTGGGCTCCAGCGCGATGCCCGTGCGCTCGCGGAACAGATCCATATCCTGAGATTTTTCGGTCCACCACGCGTTGGGCTTAAAGGTCATGCTCTCGACAATACGTTTGGCAATGACGCTGTTGCGCAGCTTGGAGAAGTCGGTATTCATAATCAGGATGGACGCGAGCACCAGCACGATGCCCAGGACCTTGATCGCGCCGGCGGGCTCGGCGTAGATGCCAATACCGACCAGAACGGTCGCCACGGTTTCGAACGAAGCCACGACCGGCACCTTCGACGTCTCAAGATCCATCGAAAGGCCCTGCATATAGAAGATGTACGCAAGAGCCGTCGGAATAAAGCCAAAGCCTGCGAACAGCAGAATGAGCTGCGGAGACATTGCCGCGGCCACATCGGACCACGGAGCCGAAAGCACCGCCATAAAGCATCCGCCAAAGACAAAACCCCAAAACGTTACGGCCAGTGGATGGAGCGTCTTGGTAGCCATACGGCTAAACACAGCCAGCAGCGCACCGCAAAGTCCGGCGATCACACCCGACGCAACGCCCCAAGTCGAGAAATGGAAACCGGACAGGTCGCCGCTCGTCACCGCGAGCACACAACCCACAATGTTAAAGACGATGGCGACGAGCTTGTTGGGGGTCACGTCCTCGCGATAAAGCACGCGGCCGAGCATGACGCCAAACACCGGCGAGGTGTAGAGCAGCACCGAGGCCGTGGACATGCCCACCTCGCCCATGCACTCGTAATAGCAGGTGTTGGCGACGGCTAAACCGACGATACCGACAAGCGCGCAGGGAACAAGCTCTTTAGGACTTGCCTTGAACAATGCCATGGGACCCGAGGCTTTTCCCTCACGAGCACCTCCCTGGCAACCCATAAATGCCAAGACCGGAGCCATTAAGACGGCACCCGACAACAGGCGAAAGGCCGCCATGCTCTGAGACGAAACACCCAGGGCCGATATTCCGTTAACAAAGATTCCGATGGTGCCCCACATAAGCGCGGCGATCAGCACCAGCACATAGCCCAGATTGCTTTTCTTCAACGCAGCCTCCTCGGTATCGTTTCCAATATGTTTCGTACTACGTTATAGTCGTTATATACATTTTTCAAGACACAAATCGCCGAACGGAAAAATCTGCTTCCCCACATACTCATTGGGGACGTTCCCAAATGACTAGTCATTTAAGAACATCCCCAACGTCTAAGGCACCGCTGGTTGAGCATAAGTCAGCGAGCGGGCCGCATTTGAGGCAAGGTGGCGTGAAACGAAAGGGCGCTGACCTTCTGGTCGCGCCCTTGAAGTTGAACGTCAGATTGTCCAAATGCGGTCCGCGCAGCGTCGAGCCGTTACGCGGTTTGGTAAAACCGCGTAACTCTTAGTAGTCCAGCTTCCACATGTAGCGGCGCGTCATGTAGTCCTTGTGGGTGACGGCAGAGAGCGCACGCATGTACACGTTGTTGAGGATCGGGGCAAAGATCAGGTGGTTGAAGTACTCGCTCACGCTGTCCTTGATGTCGTTGAGGCCGAGCTCCTTGGCGTCGAGCTGATAGACGCGCTCGCCACCGTACTGGTTGACGAAGCGGATACCGCGCTCGTCGTTGCAGCGGCTGCGGCCGACGCTGATGAGCTGGAACAGCGAGGTGCGCTTGTCCAGGATCTCGAAGGGGCCGTGGAAGAAGTCGCAGGTGTTGATGGTGCAGGAGTCGATCTGCAGCATCTCCTGCACGTTGCAGATGCTAAAGACGTAGGCGGCACCAAAGAGCGGACCCTGAGCCATCACGTTGATGCAGGGCTTGTCGGCGTTTTGCTCGGCCCACTTGGCGGCGAGCGGACGGGTGTACTCGACGGCCTTGCGATAGATGGGGTCGACCAAGTCGAACGCGGCCATAGCGGTCTCGTACTCGGCATAGCCCTCGGTCTGTTGCGTAAGCTCCATGGCAATCATGGTCACGACGGCGGAGTTGGTACGGCCCATGCAGGACTCGTCGACGGCCAGGCTGTCGTACTGGATCTTGTAGTCGCAGACCTCGGTGAGGCCGGACTCGTCAACATAGATGGCGATGGTGCTGGCGCCGTGGTCCTTGGCGACCTGGGCGGCGACGATGGTCTCCTTGGTGCCGCGCATGGACACGACGACGGCCAGGGTGTTCTCGTTAACGTAGGCAGGGGTTGCGTGCACGAACTCGTTGCTGGTGTAGCTGGAGCTCACGACCTGCGTGGCCTCGTGCTCCATAAAGTACTGGGCAGGATAGTTGCCGCCGTTGGATCCGCCAGCGCCCATCCACACGACGCGCTTGATGCCGCCCTTGTCTGCCTTGTCAGCCAAAACCTGGGAGACGACATCCTTAACCTGTTCCTGAGTAGTCATCGTGCATCAGCCTTTCTTCTCGTTTGATGCTCTCGATGGCATACAAGTTACATA
>CABUVB010000077.1 GCA_902494815.1 uncultured Collinsella sp.
CGACCGGCACGCTCAAGCGTGGCGGCGTCATCAAACAGCAGCGCATCGATATCGCCGGCGAGCAATTGCTCAACCAGGCCCTCAAGCTCGCGCGGGGCCTCCAGCACGTCGCCCAGACGGCCTGAGACATTATCGCCCAGCGCACCCACCAGACGGCTCACGAGCGGCGAGCTGTCGGCCATGCGGGCATCGAGTTTCTTTTGGCTGGCAAGCTCCGAGCGCACCTCGGATAACTTGTTGCGTGCCTCGCTCTCACGGGCACGCAGGTCCTTCAGGGCCGCGCGTGCCGTCTCGGTGGCCTCACGCGCATCGACCTGAGCCTGGCGCGCTTCCTCAAGAGCGCCCTCAAGCTCCTCGGCGCGGTCGCGACGGCTCTCGAGCGAGGCCATGACCTCCTCGAGCTGCTCGTCGATCTGCTCCAGGCGCGAGGCATACATGTTGTCCTCGACCTCGGCATTGCTCAAGGAATCCTTCACCTTGGCGAGCTCGAGCGCGGCGTTATCGGCTACGCGCTGCACATCGCGTTGCTCACGCATAAGCTGCGAAATCTGATTGTCGAGCGCCACGCGCCGCTCGTGGAGCTCAGCGGCGGCAGGACCAGCGGCGTCAACGTCCTCCTGGGCCTGCATATGCGCGCCGGTCACTTCCTCAAGCTGCGCACGCGCGTCCTCGAGCTCCTCGACCACGCGACGACGCTGATGCTCGGAACTCGAAATCTGCCCGCGCATGTCAGACAGGCGCGACACCATGTTGTGGCCCTTTTCCTCGAGCAGGCGCATGTCGGAGTTAATGCGGCCGACCACATCTTGCATATGGCGGCGTTGCTCGCCCAGGTCGCCCACAAACAGGCCCTTTTCCTCGAGCATGACCTGAAGCTTCTCGAGCTCACGCTCCTTTTCGCCCATGCGGTACTGCGCAAGCTCCAGCTCGGCAGCGCCCTCCTTGGAGCGACTCTCCAGGTCGTTCCACTGCGACTGCAGCGAACGCAGCTCGTCGACGGCTAGCATCTGCGTAAGCTCGTTCGCGCGCGAGGACAGCTCTTTGTACTTGCGCGCGCGATCGACCTGACGCTCCAGCGGTCGTAGCTGACGGGCGATTTCCTTGTTGATATCGCGGGCACGGGTCAGGTGCTCGTCCATCGACTTAATCTTTTTGAGCGCACGCTCCTTGCGACGCTTGTGCTTGGAGATGCCGGCAGCCTCCTCGATCAGGGCGCGGCGCTCCTCGGGGCGGCTCTGCAAGATGGCGTCGAGCTTGCCCTGGCTGATGATGGAATGCGTATCCTTGCCCAGGCCCGAATCGTGCAGGATGTCCTGAATGTCCATCAGGCGGCACGGACTCGAGTTGATGAGGTACTCGCTTTCGCCCGAGCGATACATGCGACGGGTGATGGCGACCTCGTCAAAATCGACGGGCAGCATATGGTCCGAGTTATCGAGCACCAGCGTGACCTCGGCGACACCCACCGGCTTGCGCGCTGACGAGCCAGAGAAGATGACATCCTCCATGGCCTGGCCGCGCAGCTGCTTGGCGCTCTGCTCGCCCAGGACCCAAAGAATCGAGTCGGAGATGTTCGATTTTCCCGAGCCGTTGGGGCCGACGATGACGGTCAGGCCCGGCTCAAACGTCATATGGGCGCGGTCGGCAAACGACTTGAACCCTTTGAGCGTGAGGGACTTGAGATACACGGTTCCTCGCTTACACGTGCTTCTTGTTCAGAATCACGCCGTTGGTGGTGTAACCCATGCGGTCGAGCGCTTCGAGCGCGGCAGCACCCTCGGCTTCCTTCTTTGAGGAGCCGGAGCCGCGACCCTGGCGAATACCATCGATCAAAACCACAGCGGTAAAGGTGGGCGCATGCGCCGGGCCCTCGGAGCCAACGAGCTTGTACGCCGGGGGCTCGTGACCGTCGGCTTGCACGCACTCCTGCAAAAACGACTTGGGGTTCGCAGGATGCTCGGCACGCTCGGAAGCCAAATGCGGCTTAAGCGTACGGTGAATGAACTCCGCCGCAACGTCCCAGCCGGCATCCAGGTACAGCGCGCCCACGAGCGACTCATAGACGTTCTCGAGGGCCGAATGCAGGCCGCGCGCACCGGTACCGGTCTCGGAGGCACCAAAGATGATGATGTCGTCGATGCCCAGCTCGTGAGAAACCTCGGACAGCGTAGCGCCCGAGACAAGCGACACCTTCAGGCGCGTGAGCTTGCCCTCGTCAAACTCCGGATAGGACTCAAACAGGGAGCGTGCGACCACAGCGCCCAAAATGGAATCGCCCAAGAACTCAAGGCGCTCATAGCTGGCAGAAACCGGCTGTCCCTCGACTGCCGAGGGATGCGTAAGGGCCGCGCGCAGCAGCACCTTATTGTTGAACTCGTGGCCCAGGATTTCCTGGGCGCGCGTAAGTCGGTCGGATAAAGCCAAGACTTAGACCTCCTTGGCAGCTTCGATAGCGTCGACGGCGTCGGCGACAGAGTTGAGCGAGAGCAGGGTCTCGTCATCGATCTCGAGGTTGAACTCGTCCTCGATAGCCGTAATCAGCTGCAGGCGCTCGAGCGAGTTGGCATCGAGGTCGTCAAAGGTGGTCTCCTCGCTAATTTCGGCAACATCGACGCCCAGAACGTCAGCAGCGACCTCGGCGATCTTGTCGAAGATTTCGGAGCGGTCCATAGCGCTTCCTCTCATAGTGCATGAATACCAAAAGAATGGTACCGCCCGGGCGGTACCAAGACACGGTTCTGATTCTACCCCACGACGTGCACCGCGAAGCACATAACAGCGCTCTAACTCGCTCTTATAAAACGATACCATCCATAGAGTTGGCGACATTCTCGACCAGCCCGGCGCGCACGGCTTCGGCCGCCGCGAGCGTACCGTTTTTGACAGCCTCGACCGAGGTGGCACCATGGCCGATCAGGACCACGCCGCGCAGACCCAAAAGAATCGCGCCGCCCTTGGCGTCGCCCGAAAGTTTGGCTTTAATCTCGCGCATCTGCTTTTTGATGAGCAGCGCGGCAATCTTGGTGCCGAGCGAAGACATAAAGACACCCTTGAGCTCCTGCAGCAAAAACTTGGCAGCGCCCTCGGTGGCCTTGAGCGCAATATTGCCCGACATGCCATCGGCAACGACGACATCGAAGTTACCCGAGGTGATGTCCGTTCCCTCGCAGTTACCAACAAAGCCGGGAACGGCGGCCTTCATAGCAGGGAAACAAGCCTTGGTAAAGTTGGAGCCCTTCTCGTCCTCGGTGCCGTTGGCAAGCAGGCCCACGCGAGGATACTCGATGCCCAGGACGACGCGGGCATAGGCGCTACCCATCTGGGCAAAACGCACCATGTCATCGACCTCCACATCGGGGTTGGCACCCATGTCGCACAGCACCGTCAGACCGCCGGCGCGATTGGGCAGCGCATTGGTCAGACAGGGGCGCACCGGCTGCTTCTTGCCTTCGGCCTGATACCTAAACGGCGTCACATAGGCGGTGGCGGCGGCGGTCATGGCACCGGTCGAGCCGGCGGAGAAGAACGCATCCGCGTTGCCCTTCTTAATGGCGCGGCAAGAAAGCACGATCGACGACTTACGCTTGGTCATCACGGCGCGAATGGGATCGTCATCCATGGCGATAACGTCAGGTGCCTCAAGGGCCTCAACACGTGCATGGGAAGCTGCAAAGGGATTGACGATTTCGGCGGGGCCAGCTGCCAAGACCTCGATATCGGGATTGGCGGCAAGCGCAGCCTCGATACCATCAAGAACAACCTGAGGTTTCTCGTCTCCGCCCACAACGTCTACACAAACGCGAACGTTACTCATATACATGCTCCTTATACAAAAATGGCCGACTCACTGAGCCGGCCATTGTGGTTCCATTTGGAACGGCATCGCATCCAGAGTATACCGTTACTCGGTAACGATAACCTCACGGTCCTTGTAGAAACCGCAGCTGGGGCACACGTGGTGCGGAAGCTTAACAGCGCCGCAACGGGGGCACGTGGACTGAGCCGCAGCCGAGATCTTCATGTTGGCGGAACGACGGGTGTGAGTGCGGATACGACCCTGCTTTTGTTTAGGTACGGGCATAGTGACCTTCCTTATGAACTATCCAGTGTGGCGATTACGCGCAAGTAGCGATACTACCACAGTTTTACTCATCGAGCTTGAGATTCTTCAATGCTGCAAATGGATTTTCCGTGGCAGCGGCCCATTCCGCCTCTGCCTGGGCGGCGCAATCGCATTGCTCGACGTTGAGATTGCAACCGCATGTGGGGCACAGACCACGGCAATCGGGCTTGCAGAGCACCACAAACGGCGTGTCCATAACGACCGCGTCATTGATGGGCTCGCCCAGATCGACGATGCGGTCCTCACACAGGAGCTCGTAGCCGTCCTCGTAGGCCTCGGGATCCTCGGGCTCCTCAAAGAGGTAGAACTCCTCGATCTCGCCGGCGATATCAAACGAGGCGGGCTCCAGGCAACGGTCGCACTCGCCGGTGGCGTGCGCGCGGACCATGCCCGTGAGCAAGACACCGGTACCGGCATTGGTAAAGACAACGTCGTAGTCGATGCCGTCCTGAAGCTGGTACTCCTTCTCGCCCACCGTGTAGGTGGCGACATCGACCTTACCGGTCAGCGGATACGAATCTCCAGGAAACTCGAGCTGCTCGGAAAGATCGACGGTAACGCTCGGAAACTCAGCCATTACCACTGACCATTCTGTTGGGCGGCACCCTCGTTGAGCTGTTGACGGCAACGGGTAACGGTGCCGGTCAGGCTCTTGAGGTTCTCCTCCAGGTGCGTAAAGACCTGCTCCGCGTAGTCCTCGGCAGCATAACGCGTCTCGCGCTCGTACTGCTGGGCACGATCGCGGATGTCGTCGGCCTGCTGCTGCGCAAGGCGGACGATCTCCTGCTCACCGGCAATGGTGAGGGCCTGCTGCTGAGCGTCGGCGATGATGGAATCAGCCTGAGCGGCGGCGGAAGCCATAAGCTCCTCGCGCTCCTTAAGGATACGGCGGGACTTCTGCCACTCCTCGGGATAGCTCATGCGGATCTCGTCGAGGATATTGAAGAACACGTCGGCGTCGATGACCTTGAACTGAGCGTTCTTGCCGAAAGGCGGCTTGGCTTCCTCGATCAGCCCTTCGAGCTCATCGACCAAGCTGACGATCCTATCGCCAGGAAAATTCTCGCCCGGCATCCGGTCTCCTTTCATAGGTAACATATCATCGTGCTAGTTTACCACATGCCACCAGGCAATAAAAAACGTCACGAAAAGCGATGTCTGAGCGCTTCGACCACGTTGGGCGGCACAAACGTCGATACATCGCTGCCGAGCGAGGCGATCTGGCGTACCACCGAGCTCGAGATGTAACCGTACTGCGGAGCACTCATGACAAAGATGGACTCTAGCTCGCTATCCAAGCGATAATTGAGGTCGGCCTGCTGCAGCTCATACTCAAAGTCGGTCATGGCGCGCAGGCCCTTGACCACGGCCCCCGCCCCCTGCTCACGAGCGAAGTCGACCAAGAGGCCGGTAAAGGGCAGGACTTCGACGCCGTCGATATTACCGAGCGCCTCGCGGGCCAGCGCCACGCGCTCATCGAGCATAAACGTGGTGCCCACACCGTTTTTACCCTGCGACTCTGCAACAGCGACGATCACACTGGGAAAGATGCGGCGGGCGCGGCGGATCACATCGATATGGCCAAACGTGATGGGATCGAAGGTGCCCGGGACGATCACGCGGTTGATGGTGTCATTCATGGGCGTCCTCCTGAAACGTCGTGGCATCGTTGTTATCGGCATCGGTGACGGCACTATCGTCCTCACCGTCGTCATCGCCGACCCAACGAAGCAGGTCGACCGAGGTAATGCCGTAGCGCTTCTCACGTACAGTCTCAAAGCCTGCCGGATGCGCGCCCGCATCGGCGGAGGCATGCTCAAACAGGGCATAAGCGCCAGGCGCAAGCAGACCCTGCTGAGCCAGGTTCTGCAGCATTTCCTCGACCGGCTCGGCACCAAAAGCATAGGGCGGGTCGAGCAGGACCAAATCAAAGGGGCCGCCCGGTACACGACCGCGCGAGGCACTCACCAGCATGTCGCCCGTGACCACGCGCCAACGCGCACGGTCACGGCAGAGCGACTCGATATTCTTGGTAATGAGCCGCGCGGCGTTGCGATCGATCTCAAACGTCGTGAGCGAGCGGGCCCCACGAGAGAGCATCTCTAACCCTAAGGCACCGGAGCCGCCAAAGGCGTCCAGCACACGAACCTCGTCCAAATCGAAATCGAATGCCGACATGACCATAGATGCGCACGCCTCGCGCACGCGATCGGTCGTGGGGCGGGTGACATCGCGACCACGGGGCTCCTCGATCTTACGACCGCGCCATTCGCCGCCGATGATTCTCATCCTCCGCTGACCTCCTTAAAGATATGTCGATAACGCATGGCGACCGCCTCGCGCAAGGGACGCGTCGCCACAGAGTCAAGGTTGCAAGCATACCGCAAGAGCTCGACCGCGTCCAAATGGGCCCACTCGATCAGCTCATCGTCGGCGTCCAGGTCGACAAAGCGCAGGGTCACACCACCATGCTGGCGATAACCCAGGATCTCGCCTTCATGGCGCAGGCGCAGGTCCATCTGGGCGAGCGTAAAACCATCCGAGGTCTTTTCGAGCGACTGGAGACGGTCTTGTGCCGCCGAGGCGCCGCCATTGCCCTTGGAGTGCGTCATGACCAGGCACGTGCCCGACACGCTGCCGCGGCCCACGCGACCGCGTAGCTGATGCAGCGCCGCCAAGCCAAACCGCTCACCGTTCTCGATGACCATGACGGTGGCGTTGGGCACGTCGACGCCCACCTCGACCACCGTAGTCGAGACGAGCACGTCAATCTCGCCACGCTTGAAGGCGTCGATCACGCGATCCTTCTCCCCCGCTGGCATACGGCCGTGAAGGCGCTCGATGGCAAGACCCGGCAACGCCAGACGCAGGCGATCGAGCGCGGTCGCCGTATCGTGCAGCGGCACAGGCACGGGCACGCGGCCCTCGTCGGCGCGGGCGATACCGGGCACGTCTTCAAGCTCATCGGCCGAGTCACTCGGCTCCACGAGCGGGCAAATCACGTAGGCCTGCTGACCCTTTTCATGCGCCTCGCGGATGGCGCCATAGGCGAGGTCGCGGCTCGACTCGGTGAGCACGCGTGTCGTCACGCCAGCGCCAGGGACGGGCCGATGGCGGATGATACTCGTGTCCAGATCGCCGTAGACCGAAAGCGCCAGCGTACGCGGGATCGGTGTCGCCGTCATAACGAGCAGGTCCGCACCGGGGCCCTTCGCGCGTAGGGCGTTGCGTTGGCCAACGCCAAACCGGTGCTGCTCGTCGATGACGACAAGCGACAGATGATTGAACGCAACGTTATCCGAAAGCACCGCGTGGGTGCCAAAGAGGACGTCGAGCTCGCCCGATTCAAGCTGGGCATGGATCTGCTCGCGCTCTGAGGCCGGCGTGGCACCCGTCAGAAGCGCCCAGGACATGCCCGCCTGCGAGAGCAGAGGGCCGGTCTTATCGGCATATTGGCGCGCCAACACGCCCGTGGGCGCCATAACACAGGCCTGCGTACCGCTATCGGCAGCCACAGCCAGAGCGCAGGCGGCAACGGCGGTCTTACCGGTACCGACATCGCCCAGCAGCAGGCGGTTCATCACGCGCCCACCATCGCACATATCGCGCAGGATATCTTGGAACGCGGTCTCCTGCTCGTCGCTCAGCGAAAACGGCAGGGCTTGCTTAAGCGCGGCCAGGTGCTCGCCCGCGGTGTGGGCATAGGGAACCACATCGACCAGGCCGCCGACGTTGCGCAGGCGCAGCGCCAGCTGCAGGTAGAGGCACTCCTCGTAGGCAAGCCGTGCGCGCGCGATATCGCGCTCTGCCATACTCGATGGAAAGTGGATCGAACGCAACGCGCGGGCATTGCTCATGAGCTTCCGCTTTGCGCGCAGCGGCGCGGGAATCGGATCGAACGGATTGCCGACGACCTCGAGCGCGCCGCTTACGATGCG
>CABUVB010000078.1 GCA_902494815.1 uncultured Collinsella sp.
CACGGTTTGGCCAACGCGATCATCCTGCCGCATATGCTTCGCGCCTATGGCGAAGCTGCTGCTCCTAAGCTCGCCGATCTTGCTCGCATGGCGGGCATTGCGCCGGCTACCGCGCAGGACAGTCTTGCGGCCGAGGCCTTTATCGATTGGGTCGACCGCATGAACGCCGCCTTGGGCATACCCAAATATGTGACGGGCATTCGCCGCTCCGACATTCCCGAGATGGCGGCGCATGCCGATGCCGAGGCCAATCCCCTGTACCCCGTTCCGCTTCTAATGGACCGCTTGGAGCTCGAGCATATGTACGAAGTCGTTGCAGGTGGTATGTTTGAGGACGAGAACTAGGAGGGTGCCATGAACACCGAGGAAATTGCGCGCATCGTCGGCGATCAGCGCGCCTACTTTAAGACGCACGCTACGTTTGATGTTGATGCTCGACGTCGCGCGCTCGCGAGTTTACGCGATGCGGTGCGGGCCCACGAGGCCGATATCGCCCATGCGCTCAAGACCGATTTGGGAAAGTCGCATGACGAGGCCTATATGTGCGAGATCGGCACGTCGCTTTCCGAGATTCGTCATCAGATTGCGCATGTGGCCCGATGGAGTCGTCCGCGCCTGCGTCCGTGTGACCTCGCTAACGCCGTGAGCGTGTGCAAAACGCAAGCCGTGCCCTATGGCGTCACACTCATCATGGCGCCTTGGAACTATCCGTTTTTGCTGACGCTCGAGCCGCTCGCTGGCGCCCTTGCCGCGGGCAATACCGTGGTCATCAAGCCGAGCGCCTATGCTCCGGCATCGAGCGCGGTGCTCAGGCAAATCTGTGATGAGGCATTTGATCCGTGCCTGGTGACGGTTGTCGAGGGCGGGCGCGCCGAGAACGAAGCGTTGCTCGATGAGTGCTGGGACAAGATCTTCTTTACCGGTAGCGTTCCGGTCGGCAAACTCGTCATGGAGCGCGCAAGTAAAAACCTTACGCCCGTGACGCTTGAGCTGGGCGGAAAGAGCCCCTGCATCGTGGATGCGACGGCAAACTTGAAGGTCGCGGCACGGCGTATCGCCTTTGGTAAATGGCTCAACGTGGGCCAGACCTGTGTAGCGCCCGACTATCTGCTGGTCGACGTGCGCGTGCACGATGAGCTGTTGGGCCTCATCAAGGAGGAGGTCAGCCGTATGTTTGGCGAGCATCCGCTCGATAACGAGGACTACGGGCATATCGTCAATGCTAAGCATTTTGCGCGCGTGCGCGGGCTGATCGATCCCGATAAGGTCGTGCTGGGAGGCACGGCGCGCGAGTCGTCGCTCAAGATTGAGCCGACGATCCTAGACGGCGTGGCGCCTGGGGACGCCGTGATGCGGGAGGAGATCTTCGGTCCCATCTTGCCGGTGCTGACGTTTGAGAGCCTAGACGAGGCCGAAGCGTTTATTACGGATCGTCCGACGCCGCTGGCCCTGTATATCTTTAGCCAGGACCGTTCGGTTCAGCAACGCTTTGTGCGCTACGTGCCCTTTGGCGGCGGCTGCGTCAACGACACCATCATGCACTTGGCTACGAGCCATATGGGCTTTGGCGGCATGGGCGCGAGCGGTATGGGGCAGTACCATGGCCGCGAGAGCTTCGATACGTTTAGCCACAAGAAGAGCATCGTGAACAAGGCAACCTGGCTGGACGTGCCGTTTCGGTATGCGCCCTACGCAAGCTGGAAGCACAAATTCGTGCGCATGTTTGTGCATTAGAATCAGATGGCGTAGCGACAAACGGTCGAAAGGCGCAGGCAGGATGAATTTGTGTCCGCACGAGTTCGTAGACTTCTCAATAAGGTTAAGCGCCGGTTTATCCGGCCGTTAGAGGAGTTGCCATGTACGAGCCTTCACGTGTTCTTCTGTCGTTTTATATCGCAGGATTTCAATATGCCGACGGTGCTTTGGTCCTAGGCGATCTTAAAGCGGGCGATAAACTGACGCTGCGTGCCGAGCGCGATAATCCCCATGACCCTGAGGCGGTTGCGATCTATTACGGCAACACTAAGCTTGGCTATGTTCCGGGAAACGAGGTCGGCCCGCTGTCCTTGATGATGTATTACGGCCACGAGGACGTGTTTGAGGCCCGCGTGCAACAGGTTGCCCCCGAACGCAGCCCGTGGCACCAGGTGCGTGTTGGGCTCTATGTGGTGGATGCTCGCTAATCGGTATGGGAGACTGCCGTGTTTGATGACGATGACCTGTTCGATCTGACAGACGATCCGTTTGAGTGGGATACGCTACTCGATGACGATGAGCTGGAGCAGGATCGCAAAAAGCAAAAGGATAAGAACGCCCAGGGCAAAGGCTCGAATAAAAAGGACGAGTGCCGCCGCGGACTGTTCGGCGGGCTCTTTGGCTAACCGCCGCATCGCTGTGTCTGTATACTTAGCACGAGTTTGACGCGTTACGAAATGAGGGCATAGACGATGATGTGGTTTACCGCCGACCTGCACCTGGGCGATACGAATATCTTGCACGATATGGATCGACCGTTTGATTCGGTCGAGGAGATGAACCGCAAGGCCATCGATGCCATCAATGAGTGCGTGGCTGCGGACGACCGCCTCTATATCCTGGGAGACTTTACGTATCGCTTGCCCATGGCGGAGGCGGTGCGCCTGCGCGAGCGTATCGAATGCCAGAACGTAACGCTCATCCGTGGTAACCATGACGGCGACTGGGAAGATCCAGCTGCGCCCCAAATCTGGGATGACGTGCGCGATTATCTGGAAGTCGCTCCCGGTTACGCCAAAGGCCATCGCCTGGTAATGAGCCACTACCCCATGCTCAGCTGGAATGGAAAGGCGCGTGGCGCCATCATGCTGCACGGGCATATCCACAGCAGGGGAGACCGCACCAACGCGCGCAACCGCGATCGCGAGCGCCCCATTTACCGCTACGATGTGGGCCTCGACGCCAACAACTACAAGCCCGTAAGCCGAGACCAGATCCTGAGCTTCTTTGGACTGTAGCTCGCAAACCACCACAAAGGGGACAGGCACCTTTGTGGTGGTTCTGGCGCCGTTGCCATTATGGCGGCGGCGCCTTTTTTGTCCGTGCGGCGCGGTAGAGTGTAGGTGGTTGAAATTTGCGTCCATCGAGGAGCTGCTATGAACGAGATCAAGTGCCCGCATTGCGGCGAAGTGTTTAAGGTCGATGCGTCTGGCTATGCGGATATCGTCAAGCAAGTACGCGATGCCGAGTTTTCGCGCGACCTGGATGAGCGTGTGAAGGCAGTCCAGCGCGAGGGCGAGCAGGCGCTGGAGCTTGAGCGTTCGCGTTCGGCGTCTGCCCTGCAGGAGGCGGAGTCTCAACGCGACGCTCAGCTTGTCGAGCAGAAGAACGCTGCGGCGCAGGAGTTGGCACAAGAGGTTGCCAAGCGCGATGCCGAGCTTGCCGAGCTGCGCGCCAAGCTCGAGGGCGCTGCCGCAGAGCGCGAGAGTGCAAGCCAGCGTGCGGCGGTTGAGGCCCGCGCCGATGCTCAAAAGGAGAATGCCGAGCTGCAGCGCGAGATCGACAACTTGCGTGCGCAGCTGGGGCGCAAGGATGACGAAGCCAAACTCGCCGAGGCGGCGGCACGCAATGCTGCTCAAAACGACCTGTCCGCACGCGACGCTCAGATTGCCGAGCTGCAGGCCAGGCTCGCCGCGGCGGACAAGGCCCAGGAGATGGCGCTTGCCGCTGCCGCGGCAGAGTCGCAGCGTGAGCTCGATGCCGCTCGCAGCGAGGCCGAGCGCGCGCTTACTGACTATCGCGCGAAGGTGCAAGAGAAGTTCTCCGCCGCAAAGGCTCAGTCCGAGCAAGAGGCCGAGGGCCTGCGTGCCCAGCTGCGCGAGCAGGAACTGATGGCAAAAATGAACCTGTCGGAGGCGGTTGCCGCGGCGGAGCGAGAGCGCGATGAGGCGCGTGCCAAACTGACGAGCGAGCTGGCGGTGCGCGATTCTCGCGAGGAACAGGCCAAGGCGGCACACGAGCTCGAGCTTGCGCAGGCCAAGCGTGCGAGCGATGACCTGATTCGCTACAAGGATGAAGAGATTGAGCGCCTTAAGGACATGAAGGTCCGCCTGTCCACCAAGATGGTGGGCGAGTCGCTCGAGCAGCACTGCGAGACCGAGTTTAACCGTCTGCGCATGACGGCGTTTCCTAACGCGTACTTCGAGAAAGATAACGATGCGTCCGAGGGTACCAAGGGCGACTTTATCTTCCGCGAGTGCGACGCGAGCGGCAACGAGGTCATTTCGATTATGTTCGAGATGAAAAACGAGAACGATGAGACCGCGACCAAGCACAAGAACGAGGACTTCTTTAAGAAACTCGACCACGATCGCCGCCAAAAGGGCTGCGAGTACGCGGTGCTCTGCACGTTGCTCGAACCCGAGAGCGAGCTTTACAACGCCGGCATCGTGGACGTGAGCTATCGCTACGAGAAGATGTACGTGATTCGCCCACAGTTCTTTATTCCCATGATTACGCTTCTTCGCAACGCCGCCATGGGTTCGCTGCGCTATAAGCAGGAACTGGCGGAGTACAAACGGCAGAATATCGACGTCACGAACTTCGAAGCCAAGATGGAAAAGTTCAAGAATGATTTCGGTCGCAACTACGAGATCGCGAGCCGCAAGTTCCAAACGGCGATTGATGAGATCGACAAGACGATTAGCCATCTGCAGAAAACCAAGGAGGCGTTGCTGTCCTCCGAGAACAATCTGCGCCTAGCCAACAAGAAGGCCGACGATCTTACCATTCGCAAGCTCACGTGGGGCAACAAGACCATGAAGGCCGCGTTTGACGAGGCGCGCGGGGCTGCGACAGAGACAAACGATGAGCCAGCCGAGGCGGATTCGTATGAGGTCGAGGATACCGAGTAGGGGATAGCGTATCGCGCAAAAAGCGGGGCCGCTGGCGATGTTGCCAGCGACCCCGCTTCGTTTCGTTCCAGTATGTTCGGCTAGTCCTCGAGCAGGTCCTCGATAAAGCCGACGCGGTAGTTTTTGAAGATGACCTCGCCGCCGCCTTGCGTGGCGTCCAGATCGACATCGCCCATGATGCCAAAATCGTGGTCGCCATCCTCGTCGGCAAAGATCTGGTGCACGTGCCATACGTGCGCGGTCTTCTCGTCGGACTCGTCGATGGAAAACATCGCGGCGCTGCGGGCGTCTCCGTCGGTGAGGATTTCCTCGTGCTGCTCATGGTAGGCATCGAGCGCCTTTTGCCAGCGGACCTCGCTCATGCCCCAGTCCTCGTCGAGCTCGCCCAGATCGCGAACGTGCTCGCGGGCGGCAAGGGTCACGCGGCGGAAGAGCGCGTTGCGCACCAATAGCGTGCAGCCGCGACGGTCCGCCACGACCTCGTCGATGCCCTGCGGCGGCGCAGCATCGAGGGCTGCCGGGTTGCCGGCGTTTTCCCACTCGTCCACCAGGCTCGAGTCCACCGAGCGCACCACAAAGCCCAGCCACGAGATAATGTCGCGCAGGCGCTCGTCGCGCTTCTCGATGGGCACGGTGCGGTCGAGTGAACGGTAGGCCTCTGCCAGGTAGCGCAGCAGAATGCCCTCGGAGCGGGCGATGCCGAGCTTTTGAATGTAGCCCTTAAAATCGCTCGCGCTTTCCAGCATATCGCGTAGAACGCTCTTGGGCGAGAGCTGGTAGTCGTTTGCCCAGGGTACCTCCTGGCAGTACTTGTCGAAGGCGGCATCGAGCAAGTCCTCGAGCGGCTTTTCGTAGGTGACATCCTGGATGCGCTCCAGGCGTTCCTCATACTCGACGCCGTCAGCCTTCATTTCGGCCATCGCGCGGTCGCGCGCGGCGCGCTCCTGTGCGCGCAGCACCTGCTTGGGATCCTCGAGCGTTGCCTCGACCATCGAGACCAGATCCATGGTATAGGCCTCGTTCTCGGGGTCGAGCAGCTCCAACGCGGCAAGCAAGAACGGCGAGAGCGGCTGATCGAGTGCGAAGTCCTCGGGCAGATCGACCGTCAGCGCATAGTCGATGTCTGGTGCGGCGTCAGTCGGGGCGTCAGGCGCGGGCGGCACCTCGGTGCGAACGACGACGCCGGAATCGATGAGCGTGGCGAAGATTTCGTCGGCGCGAACCTCGAGCTTAGCCTTTTCCTCGGAAGTCTGCAGGCTCGTCTCGATGAGGTCGTGTACGCGGGCTCGGGCATCGCCGCCCTGCTCGACCACGCTAATCACCATGGAGTGCGTGATGCGCAGGCGCGGCTTGAGCGTCTCGGGCTGCGTCTCAATCAGACGCTCAAAGGTCTGCTTGTTCCAGGTGACAAAACCCTCGGGGGCCTTTTTCTTTTTAATCTTACGGAGTTTTTTGGGGTCGTCGCCCGCCTTGGCCATGAGCTTGGCGTTCTCGATCTCGTGCTCCGGGGCCTCGGCGATGACCATGCCCTCGGTATCGAAGCCCGAGCGGCCGGCGCGGCCGGCTATCTGATGGAACTCGCGGGCGCGCAGACGACGCATCTTGTAGCCATCGAACTTGGTGAGCGCGGTGAGCACCACGGTGTGGATGGGCACGTTGATGCCGACGCCGAGTGTGTCGGTGCCGCAGATGACGGGCAGTAGGCCCTGCTGCGCCAGGCGCTCGACCAGGAGGCGATAGCGCGGCAACATGCCAGCATGGTGCACGCCGACGCCGCAGCCGAGCAAGCGCTTGAGGATCTTGCCGAAAGCCGTGGAGAAGCTCGTGCCTTTGGCGGCTTCCTTGATGGCTTCGCGCTGCTCTTTGCTGGCGATGCCGAAATTGGCAAGCGACTGCGCCGTCGCAAGGGCGGCGTCCTGGCTAAAGTGCACGATATAGAGCGGGGCCTCTCCACGGCGCATGGCGAGCTCGACCGTGCCCTCGAGGGAGGTCGTCACGTAGTCGTAGCTCAGCGGCACGGGGCGCGGGGCATCGACGACCAAGTCGCAGGTAGCACCGGTGTGCTCCTCGAGTGAGGCGGCGATGGCAGTGACATCGCCGAGCGTGGCGCTCATGAGCATGAATTGCGTGTGGGGCAGGGTGAGCAGCGGCACCTGCCAGGCCCAACCGCGGTCGGGGTCGGCAAAGTAGTGGAACTCGTCCATGGCTACGCAGCCCACGTCGGCATCTTCGCCCTCGCGCAGTGCGTCGTTGGCAAGGATCTCTGCCGTGCAGCAGATGACGGGCGCCTTGGTGTTGATATGCGTGTCGCCGGTGATCATGCCGACGTTATCGCGGCCGAGCACCTGTACCAGATCGAAGAACTTTTCGCTGACCAGGGCCTTGATGGGGGCCGTGTAATAGCAACGCTTGCCCTGCGCCATGCCCATAAAGAGCATGCCCAGCGCGACGAGCGATTTACCCGATCCGGTCGGTGTTCCCAAAATGACGTGATCGCCGGCAGCCAGGTCCATGAGGGCCTCTTCTTGGTGATCCCACAGCTCAATACCGCGGTCGCTTGTCCATTCAAAGAAGCGTTCGAAGGCCTGATCGGGCGTGAGCCATGGTTCGGGCTCGCTACCATCCTCGGGCTCCCACCAGGTGGGGGAGAGCGCGCCGAGCGAGCCGAATTCGGCTTCGGTTCCCGTGCCGCCCGAGAACGAGCTGGCGGCCCCGGCGCCGGAGACGGTGCTGGCGGCGGTATCTGTCGTGGTCTGTGCCATGTGTTTGCTTTCTCTCGCGATTGTCCGCCAACTATTATGGCGTAGCGGCGGCGCGGGGTGCCAGCGCGCGAGAAAATGCAGGAAATGGGCGTTCTACCCAGCCGTTAAATGTAGTCGCTAGCTAAGTGAGTAGACTTTTTGCGATATTGCGAGCACATGGCTTTTGCGCAAGGGTTCTACCTGCGGTTTTATGTTTCGCTATGCGGGTTGTGCGTGGCCATTGCAAAAAAGTCTACTCACTTAGGTTTGAGGGCCGTTCGCTCATATGACCCAATCCGCTGTCAAGAGCCACAATGGCCCCGCCGACCGCTTGCAATCGGTCGGCGGGGCCTGCCGTTAACCCGTCCCGGTCCGCCCCCGGCATGTCATCGACGCCTTC
>CABUVB010000079.1 GCA_902494815.1 uncultured Collinsella sp.
GCCTAGTGCTCCTCGCCGGCGCGGGCCAGGTCGTAGGGCGTGGTCTGGTAGACGTAGTAGTTGAGCCAGTTGGTGTAGAGCAGCTGAGCCTGGCTGCGCCAGACGTTGCGCGGCTCGGCGGAGGGGTCGTCACCTGGGAAGTAATGCGCCGGCACCTGGGGGTTGAGCCCGCGCTTCACGTCGCGCTCGTACTCCAAGCGCAACGTGTCGGTATCGTACTCGGGATGGCCAAAGACAAAGAAGCGGCGGCTGTCGGTCGACTTGACGATGTACAAGCCCACCTCGTCGGACACGGCCACGACCTCTAGCTGCGGCTCGGCCTCCACGTCCTCGCGGCGCACATCGGTGTTGCGCGAATGCACGGCATAGAAACGGTCGTCAAAGCCGCGGACCAGCGGGCTTTGCGGCTTCACCAGATAATGCTCGAACACACCGCTCGCCTTTGCCGGCAGGTCGTACTTCTGGATACCGTAATGATGGTACAGGCCGGCCTGTGCGCCCCAACAAATGTGCAGCGTAGAGTGCACGTGCGTGGTGGACCAATCCATAATCTGGCAGAGCTCGGGCCAATAGTCGACCTCTTCGAACGGCATCTGCTCCACCGGCGCGCCCGTGATGATCAGGCCGTCGTAGTGGATGTCGCGGATGTCGTCGAACGTGCGGTAGAACGTCTCCAGGTGGCCGGCGCTTACGTGCGTGGCCTCGTGCGTTTTGGTGCGCAGCAGGTCCACCTCCACCTGCAGCGGCGTGTTGGAGAGCTTGCGCATGATCTGCGTCTCGGTGGCAATCTTGGTGGGCATGAGGTTGAGGATGAGCACGCGCAGCGGACGGATGTCCTGGTGCAGCGCGCGGTACTCGGTCATGACAAAGATGTTCTCGCTCTCGAGCTGCGCGGCGGCAGGGAGGGCGTCGGGGATGCGAATGGGCATGGATGCTCCTTACGAGTCAGTTGCAGCTATGGTACAACGACCGGCCCCATCCGCGCGAGCACATCGCCCAGCGATGCCGTCAGCGGCCCAAATCACTCCAAAAGTAGAGATTAAGGCATGTCCAAAAATCTATGGCGCTTTAGCCTAGCAAAGTGGCAGCAGGACGCTACAATGGTTCGACGCGAAAAACTCGGCCGAAAGGATACGTATATGTACCAGACGCGTAAGATCGGTGTGGTCGGCCAGGGCCACGTAGGAGCACATGTCGCCAACAGCCTGCTCATGCAGGGCATTGCCGATGAGCTGTACCTGTGCGATATCAACGAGGCCAAAGTGACGTCCGAGGTCCAGGACCTGCGCGACTCCCTTTCGTTTGTCCCGTACAACACCAAGATCGTCAACTGCTACGACCACTACGAGGAGCTTGCCTGCTGCGACGTCATCGTCAACGCTGCCGGCAAGGTCGCGCTGGCCGCCGGCAACCGCGACGGCGAGCTGTTCTTTACCACCGACGCCGCCCGCTCCTTTGCCAAGCGCATCGTCGACGCCGGCTTTGACGGCATCTTCGTGAGCATCTCCAACCCCTGCGACGTCGTGTGCACCGAGCTGTGGCACCTGACCGGCTACGATCCCAAGAAGATCATCGGCTCGGGCTGCGGCCTGGACTCCGCCCGCCTGCGCACCGAGATCTCCAAGAAGGTCGGCGTGAGCCCCAAGTCCATCGACGCCTACATGATCGGCGAGCACGGCTTTAGCCAGCTTGCTGCCTTTAAGGCCGCAACCATCGCTGGCAAAAACCTCAACGAGCTTCAGGCCGAGAACCCCGACAAGTACGCCTTCGACCACATGGAGGTCGAGGAGCTTGCACGCAAGGGCGGCTATGTGACCTACCAGGGCAAGCAGTGCACCGAGTACGCCGTTGCCAACTCCGCCGCGCGCGTCTGCGCCGCCGTGCTGCACAACGAGCACGCCGTACTTTCCGCCTCTACGCTTATGACCGGCCAGTATGGCGAGGAGGGTATCTTTACCTCCCTGCCGTGCGTGATCGGTGCCGAGGGCGTCGAGGAGGTCTACACACTCGACCTTTCCGAGCACGAGCTCGAGGGCTTCCACAAGAGCTGCCAGCACATCCGCGACAACATCGCCCAGCTCGACTGGTGGGATACCGAGGCCTACGACGCCAAGTAAGCCGCTGGCTGCCGCAACCTTGCGAATCTATGCGCGATACTAAGCGGGCCGCGCCGGAAACCCACCGGCGCGGCCCGCTTTTTACGCGCGCTGTTCGCTTGCGAATCGAAGGTGAATGCTTTTCCCGTTACCTAGTACTGCTCGATGCCCATGTAGCGACGAATCTCAGGGCTGTGGTCGAACACCTTTCCGCGGGCGGCGCGCAGCTCGCAGCTCATGTTGTAGAAGAATATCGGCTCCAGGTACGAACGCACGCTGGCGGGCACCTCGCCCACGCCGTACTCGAGTGCATCGAGCACCATAACCGTATCGGTGTGCGTGTTGAGGAACGCCAGCGCGCGCTCCTCCATGGGGCGGCACTCGCCCGATCCGAGCTGCACAAAGTAGAACACGCCGGGCTCGGTAGCCTCGAAGGGACCGTGGAAATACTCGCCGGAGTGGATGTAGCAGCAGTGCTGCCACTGCATCTCCATAAGCGAGCAAATCGCCATGGCGTAGGTCTGGCTAAAGTTGGGGCCGGAACCCAGGATATAGAAGAACTTATGCTGCTGGCAGAGCTCGGCAAAGCGATCGCCCAGCTCGGCGTTGACCTTCTCACGGGCAGCGGGCAACAGCGCATCCATCTGCTTAAGGCCGGCGTACATGTCGGCGAGTGCCTCGTAACCCTCCTGCTGGTCGAGCAGCTCGGCAGCCATCAGGACGCCGATGCCTTGCGGAACCTCGGCCTGCGGCACGCCTTCGCCCCACGGATAGACCCAGGTGGTCCACTTGCCGTTATCAATCTTGGAGCCCTCGCAGTCGGTCATGGCCACGACCTCGGCGCCGGCTGCCAGCGCCATCTCGCAACCGTCGACGACCTCCTGCGTATTGCCGCTGTGGCTGCAGGCGATGACGAGTGATTTCTCGCCAAGACTCTTGGGAGCCATCAGGCAAAACTCGCGCGCCGTGTAGACCGTCGAGGCAAACGTGGTGGCCTCGCGCTTGAGCAGCTCGTTGGCCGGCATCAGGTCGATCATCGAACCGCCGCAGGCGATCCAAAAGACGTTCTCAATCTTGCCCTTGCGCTCGATAATTTCCTGAACCAGATCGCGTGCGTTCACGGTGATGCTCCTCCTTGTGTGGCGGTTTTGAACGACGACAGCTCGTACCTGCGGTCGTTCTATGTTGTCCTATTTATAGCACGCACGACGACGCTCGTGAAGTCATTTCACCAAACTTATTCTATGTTGTTCTATCTATGGACGTTAGATGTCGAACACGTAGCGCGAGCCCACGATCTTTTGGCGTCCGAGCAGCAAGGGCCGCTCGTCCGCATCGGTAAAGTACGCCTCCATATAGAAGAGCGGCTCGCCGACCGGCACCTCCAACAGCGGGGCCGCCTGAGCATCGGCAAGCGCAATCTCCACGGTGCAAGGGTCGGACTTGAGCGGCGCGCGGCCCGAATGCTCGGCAACGAGCGCAAAGATCGAGTTATCGGTGAGGTCCTTATCGGCAAGTGTCTGCAGATAGGGATGGTCAGCCAGCACAAAGGCGTTGTTCTCGAGCATGACGGGGATGCCGTCGGCCGTGCGCACGCGCTCGACCACGATAAGCTCGCAGCCGGGCTCTACGCCAAAGAACGCCGCGTCCTCGCGCGTCGCCGCAACCACCGTGCGCGATACCAGGCGCGCACCCGGCACCATGTCGTTGGCAGCGCAACCCTCGGAAAAGCTCTGAACATCACCCTTCTGGACAATCTTGCGCTTGAGCTTGGGCGCGCACACGAACGTGCCCCTCCCCTGCTGGCGGTTGAGATACCCCGCGCGCGACAGCTCCTCGATGGCGCGGCGCACGGTGATGCGTCCCACGCCGTAGTACTTCGCGAGCTCCATCTCGGAAGGAATGCGCGAGCCGGATGCGTACACGCCACGCGCGATCTCGCCCTTTAGGTCGTCCATAACCTGCTGGTACAGCGGCACAGCGGACACCTCAGTGCGCTCGGTTTTATCATCGGATGCCATCGTTATGCTCCATTCCGTGCATGCTCGGACTCAAACTCTTCAATCGCCGCCATAAACTGCTCGCCAAAGGCGTCGGCCTTTTTCTCGCCGATGCCGTTGACCTGGATAAGCTCGTCGCGCGTCTGTGGGCGTAGGCGGCACAGGCCGCGCAGGGCCTTGTCGGAAAAGACCATGTACGGCGCCATCTCCAGCTCCGTCGAGATCTCCTTGCGGAGGGCACGCAGGCGCTCGAACAGCTCGGCATCGTCGCCAACACGCGGGCGCTGATCCAGCTCGGCCTCCTCGCGCAGCAGATCGACGGCGCGGCGGGCGCGGGCCGAGGCCTTGCGCTTGGACGCACGACGCTTAACGGTAAAGGCGAACGCCTCATCCTCGACCTCGACGGCACGCGGACCCAGCCCCACGACCGGGTACTGCCCCTGCGAGGTGGCCAGATAACCGCGGCCGCACAGCTGGCCGATGATGTCCTTGATGCGCCCGACCGATTCGCTCGACAGCTCACCGTAGCCGCGGTCCTCGTCCAGATGCATCTGGCGAATGCGCTCGGTGTTGCCGCCGTGGAGCACATCGGCGATGAGCGACTTGCCAAAGCGCATGGGACGCGTGGCCACGTAGCGCACGGCGGCGCGGGCCATATCGGTGACGTCCTCGACCTCGAACTGCGTGAGGCAGTTGCTGCAGTTGCCGCAGCTCTCGACGTCGTCCGTGGCGGTGCCGCCCGTACTGGCCGCGGCATGCTCGGCCGCGGCCTCGTCGCCAAAGTAGCGCAGCATGTATTCGCGCAGGCAGCCGGTGGTATTGCAGTAGCCCTCCATCTGGCTGAGCAGACGATATCGATTCTGGAGCGCCCACGCGCGCTGCTCGTCGTCGAGCGCCTCATCGGCAGCATCGCCGCGGTCGATCAGAAAGCGGCGCATGCGAAAATCGTTGCCGTTCCACAGCAAGTAGCAGCTGGCCGGGTCGCCATCGCGGCCGGCGCGGCCCGCCTCCTGGTAGTAGGCTTCGATGCTCTCGGGCACGTTGTTGTGGATCACGTAGCGCACGTTGGGCTTGTCGATGCCCATGCCAAAGGCGTTGGTGGCAGCCATCACCTGGATATCGTCGTCGATAAAGGCGCGCTGGCTTTGGCGACGGGCGTCGTTGCCCATGCCGGCATGGTAGCGGCCAACGCGAATGCCGCTGGGGCCCAGCGCCTCGGCAAGCTCGCCCGCCAGCGCATCGACCGTCTTGCGGGTCGAGCAATACACGATACCGCTCTCGATCGAATGCGCGATCACATAGTCGCGCACCCAGGCAGTCTTGGCCTTGTCGCCCATCTCCTCGCAACCAAAGTAGAGATTCTTGCGATCGAAGCCCGTCACCACCGTCGCAGGGTTTTGCAGGCCGAGCATCTGCTGAATATCCGCACGCACGCGTTCGGTCGCCGTGGCGGTAAACGCCGCCACGATGGGGCGCTGCGGCAGGGAATCGATGAACTCACGAATCTGCAGATAGGCGGGGCGGAAATCCTGACCCCATTGGCTTACGCAGTGGGCCTCGTCAATGGCCACGAGCGGCACGCCAATGCCGGCGGAACCCGCAGCCTCCTGCGCAAAGGCCAAAAAACGCGGCTCGAGCAAGCGCTCGGGCGCCACGTACATAAGCTGGTAGCGGCCCTCGCGCGCCCGCTTGAGCACGGTGTTTTGCTGGGCCGGAGTAAGGCTGGAGTTGAGATAGCTGGGTCGCGCACCCGCCGCGAGCAACGCACGGGTCTGGTCCTCCATAAGCGACAGCAGCGGACTCACCACAAAGGTGATGCCGGGCAGCATGAGCGCGGGCACCTGGTAGCAAATGGACTTGCCGGCACCCGTGGGCATAACACCCAGCGCATCGCGACCGGCAAGGATCGCATCGACCATGCGGTCCTGTCCCGGGCGAAACGAGGTGTAGCCAAAATAGGCGCCGAGCGTGTCGAGCGCCATCTGCTGCATGCTATCGGTCATGGTTTCCTAACGTCCAAGTCATCTGCCGCCGATTATACGCCGCCACGCGGACAGCAGCACACGGCCGCCGCCCAGACTAGTCGTTTAAGAGCGTCCCCAATGACTAAGGAGTGTCCCCAGGTGCCGACAGAAAAGGAACGTCCCCAAGTGCCGGCCCGGCAACGTCGATGTTCTGGCAATGTCAGCGAAAGCCCGCCAGAGCGAGCAAGGTGCCTTGAAACAAGGCGGCATTGACCTTCTGGTCATGCCGCCGAAGTTGAAAGGCAGATTGCCGCTTAGGGGCGTTTGCAGCGTCGACCGGTCCGCCGTTCGTTAGAACGGCGGAACCAAAGGCGCAGCGTCGAGCCGTTACGCGGTTTGGTAAAACCGCGTAACTTACATGACCATAACGTAGCGCGATCCCACGTAGTACTGCTTACCCATCAAAACCGGCTCGTCATCGGGACCGGTAAAGCCGGCACGCAGGTTGAGCAGCGGATCGTGCGGAGCAATGCCCAGCTCGGCCGCCTGCTCGGCGTTAGCTCGAACGGCCTCGACCGTACGGTAGCCAACCGAGACAATCGGCGTTCCGCCAACACGCTCGACCTCGGCAAAAATCGACTTGTCCTCAAGATCGGCCGTCAAAAGCTCACGGTAGGCGTCAAACGGCACAAAGATGTTCTCCTCAAAGATTGGCTCGCCGTCGGCCGTACGCACGCGCTTGATATGCAGCAGCAGCGCATCCTTCTGCAGGCCAAAGAACTCCATCTCGTTTTGACGCGCCGGCACAATCTGGCGATCGACCACATGTGCACCGGCCTTCATGCCGTTGTTGGCACACAGCGCGGTAAACGTCTGCAGCGTCGAGGCGTGGAACTGGCGATTGATGTGCGGCGTGGAAACAAAGGTGCCGCGGCCCTGCTGCTTAACCAGGTAGCCATCGGAGCACAGCTCCTCGACGGCGCGACGCACCGTAATGCGGCTCACGTCGTACTGCTCGGCTAGCTCAAGCTCGGACGGAATACGCTCCTTGGGTGCATAAACACCTTTCTCGATCGCATCCTTGATTTCGTCGTAAATCTGCTGGTAAAGCGGTGCATTTTTGGGCGTAGGCATATCTAATCACTCTTATCGAAATATTGAAATAACTAATACGTATATAACGTCTAGTTTCATGTTACCTCATATTGATAAAACGATACACCCTCCCTACCAAAAAGCGACAGCTTCATTTTGGTAGGTTTTATCTGGGCAAACGAGAGCCTCCCGAAAGCAGCGAGGCTTTCGGGAGGCTCAAGCGAACAGGATTGCGCCAGGCCGGCAAAATGCCAAAACCCTACTTGCCGTCGTCCTGCTGCAGGCTGTCCTGCTCGCTGAAGCGCGCCTGCCTGCTGGCCATGCGTGCGGGCTTGTCGGGATCGGGAACGGCCGTGGGCATGGGCTCGTCGACATGACCGCCCCACCAGCCGCCCACAAAGTTGAGCGTGTGGAACACGTTGATCACGGCCCCGGGATCAACGTCGCACACCAGCTTGATAATGTCCTGGCTCTCGTAGGTCGATACAACGGCGTGCAGCAGGTACATCTTCTCGCGGCTGTATCCGCCAATGACCTCGGCACAGCTAATGCCATGCTGAAAATGGTCAACATAGGCGGTCATGACCTCGTCTGCCTTACGCGTCGTGATCTGCAGCGTCACGCGGTCGTAGCGACGATAGAAGCTGTCGATGGTCTTGGTCGAAATAAACTGGAACACGATGGAGTACGCCGCCTTGTCCCAGCCAAACATAAAACCAAAGATCGCCAGGATAAAGCAGTTAAAACCAAAGATGACGCCCCAGATGGTCTTGCCCGTGTGGTTGGAAACCCACAGCGCGATAAAGTCGGTACCGCCAGTGGATGCGCCGGACTTAAGCGCGATGGCAGCGCCCAGACCCGA
>CABUVB010000080.1 GCA_902494815.1 uncultured Collinsella sp.
GTTTCTTACGACTGGCTCAAGACCATGATCGATATTCCGGAGGATCCCAAGACCCTTTCGGACGAATATATCCGTACCGGCACCGAGGTCGAGGCGATCGACACCGTGGGCGAGTCCTTCGACCACGTGGTGACCGCCAAGGTGCTCACCAAGACCCCGCACCCCGATAGCGACCACATGTATGTGTGCTCGGTCGACGTGGGCGACAAGAACCTCGACGCCGATGGCAACCCCGCCCCGCTGCAGATCGTCTGCGGCGCGCAGAACTTCGAGGCCGGCGACCACATCGTCACGGCCATGATCGGCGCCGTGCTTCCCGGCGACGTCAAGATCAAGAAGAGCAAGCTTCGCGGTGTCGTGTCCATGGGCATGAACTGCTCCGCGCGCGAGCTCGGTCTGGGCGGCGACCACTCCGGCATTATGATCCTGCCCGAGGATACGCCCTGCGGCATGCCGTTTGCCGAGTACGTGGGCTCGAGCGACACCGTGCTCGACTGCGAGATCACGCCCAACCGCCCCGACTGCCTGTCCATGATCGGCATGGCCCGCGAAACCGGTGCCATCTTCGACCGCGATTTCCACGTTGAGCTGCCCGCCATCAAGGTCGAGACCGGCCGCGCGACCGACGACGAGCTTTCGGTCGAGATTGCCGACGAGGGCCTGTGCGACCGCTACGTCGCCCGCATCGTGCGCAACGTGAAGGTCGGCCCCTCGCCCGACTGGATGGTCAAGCGCCTCAACGCCCTGGGCGTGCGCCCGCACAACAACATCGTCGATATCACCAACTACGTGATGATGCTCACCGGCCAGCCGCTGCACGCCTTTGACCTCGACACCTTTGCCGAGCGCGATGGCCACCGTCGCGTGGTGGTTCGCGCCGCCCAGCAGGACGAGAAGTTCACGACGCTCGATGGCGAGGAGCGTGTGCTCGACGCCGGCATGGGCCTCATCACCGACGGCGAGCGCCCTGTGGCGTTGGCCGGCGTCATGGGCGGCATGGATTCCGAGATCGAGGACGATACCGTTGACGTGATGGTCGAGAGCGCCTGCTTCAACGCCGGCCGCACCTCGCACACCAGCCGTGACCTGTCGCTGATCTCCGACGCCTCCATCCGCTTTGAGCGCCAGGTCGACGAGACCGGCTGCGTGGACGTCGCCAATGTGACGTGCGCGCTTATCGAGGAGATCGCCGGCGGCGAGGTCGCCCCCGGCTATGTGGACGTGTTCCCCGCGCCCAAAACCATCGACAGCATCAAGCTGCGCCTGGCCCGCGTGCACGCCATCTGCGGTGCCGACATCGAGTCCGACTTTATCGAGCGCTCGCTCACCCGCCTGGGCTGCACCGTCGAGCGCGACGGCGAAGACTTTATGGTTACCCCGCCGAGCTTCCGCCCCGACCTGCCGCGCGAGATTGACCTGATCGAGGAGGTCCTGCGCCTGTGGGGCATGGGCCGCGTGACGGCGACCATCCCGGCTGCCAAGAACCACATTGGCGGCCTGACCCGCGAGCAGAAGCTCACCCGTAAGGTCGGCGAGATCCTGCGCGCCTGCGGCCTCAACGAGACCACGACTTTCGGCTTTGCCGCCCCGGGTGACCTGGAGAAGATTGGCATGCCCACCGAGGGCCGCGGTTGCCCCGTGGTGCTCATGAACCCGCTGGTAGCCGAGCAGACCGAGATGCGTCGTTCGCTGCTGCCGGGCCTGCTGCAGTCCGTGGCCTACAACGAGGCGCACGGTACGCCCAACGTGCACCTGTACGAGGTCGGCAGCCTGTTCCACGGTCGCGAGAACGCCAGCCTGCCCAAGGAGACCAAGTCCGTGGCGGGTGTGCTCTCGGGCCAGTGGAGCGAGCGGTCCTGGAACATGAAGTACCGCAAGCTGCGCTTCTTCTTTGGCAAGGGCATTGTCGAGGAGCTGCTTGCCCAGCTGCGCATCGAGAAGGTTCGCTTCCGTCCCGTCGAGGGCGAGGGCTATGCCTTCCTGCAGCCGGGTCGTGCTGCCGAGGTTCTGTCCGGCGGCACTGTGCTGGGCTGGGTCGGCGAGATTCACCCCGAGGCGCGCGAGGCGATGGGCATCGACGAGGTCGTCGTTGCCTTTGAGCTCGACCTGGACAAGCTGATTAAGGGCGCCCGCAATCAGGAGAACTACCGCGAGTTCTCGCAGTACCCGGCCGTTGAGCACGACCTTGCTATCGTGGTCGACAACACTGTGACCTGCGAGGATCTTGAGCGCCGCATTACCAGCGCCGGCGGCAAGCTGCTCGAGGGCGTGCGCCTGTTCGACGTCTACCGCGATCCCATCCGCATCGGAGCAGGCAAGAAGTCCATGGCCTTTGCGCTTACGTATCGCTCCGACGACCATACGCTGACCAGCGAAGAGGTCGAGAAGGCACACCAGAAGATCGTCACCAAGGTGTGCAAGGGCGTAAACGGCGAAGTCCGCGGATAGGGCTTGCGCTGGGTATAGGCCAGCGGTGGCTGCTGCCGAATCCTACGTGACTGCTATGCCCGGTATAAGGCACTGCTGAGCCTGCATATATGACACGCGCATTACATAACGGCGTGCTGCTTTGTCGGCAGCGCGCCGTTTTGCTATGATAACCCGCGGCGTGTTACGAATCTGACAATACGTAACACTGACAAGGTGATTCAAGCGGCGTTGCAATTTCGTGCGCCGATAACCGGGAGGCGTATATGCACATTCCAGACAACTACCTGTCCCCGCAGACCGATGCCGTCATGGCGGTGGCGATGGTGCCCGTTTGGGTCCATTGCATCAAAAAGGTACGCGCCACGCTCGATCGCGAGCACATGGCTTTCCTGGGCATCTGCGCTGCGTTTTCCTTCTTGCTCATGATGTTTAACGTGCCGCTGCCCGGCGGCACCACGGGTCACGCCGTCGGCGGCGCACTCATCGCGCTGCTGCTGGGCCCCGAGGCCGCGGCCATTGCGGTTTCGGTCGCACTGGCACTGCAGGCGCTGCTGTTTGGCGACGGCGGCATCCTGTCCTTTGGAGCCAACTGCTTTAACATGGCATTTGTGCTGCCGTTTGTGGCAGCCATCGTGTTCCGTGCGCTCAACGGCCGCCTGCACGACAAGAGCTGGGGCACTTCGGTTTCTGCCATCGTGAGCGGCTGGATCGGCTTGTGCGTGGCTGCCCTGTGCGCTGCCATCGAGTTCGGCATTCAGCCGATGCTCTTCACCAACGCCTCGGGTGCCCCGCTATACTGCCCCTTCCCGCTGTCTGTTTCCATTCCGGCCATGTTGATTCCGCACATGCTGGTAGCCGGTGTGGTCGAGGGCGTGGCGACTGCCGCGATCTACGGCTTTATCAAGAAGACGGCGCCGGGCGTTATCGTCGGCCCCGAAGCCGCCGATGGACAGCTTACTGCCGAGGGCGCAGCCGCCAAGAAGACCTCGCTGGTCCCCACGCTCATCCTGGTCGCCGTGCTTGTCGTGGCCACGCCTCTGGGCCTGCTGGCCACGGGTGACGCATGGGGCGAGTGGGACGCCGAGGGCGCCGCGACCGCCGTTCAGGAGGCTGGTGACGACAGTCTGCAGACTTCGGTTGGCCTCGATACCCCGACCTTTGCCGATGCCCTGCCCACGGGCGATTATCTGCAGGCCTATTCCGAGGAGCAGGGTCTTGGCTTTGCCGGTCAGGCTGCCATGTATATCCTGTCCGGTGTGATTGGCGTGGCGGTGCTCACCATCGCATTCCGCCTGGTCTCGCTGACGGTTAAGGAAAGCGGTGCTCATGGCAATAGCTGAGCTGCCTAGCTGGCTTGCGGCCGAGGAGCGTTACGAGCCCGTGGGGGCTCGGCATCGCGTGATGCAAAAGAACGTTTTGCACCTGGCGAGCCTGCTTGAGCGGGTTCGCCTGGGTGGAGGCGCGCACGAGGGCGGGTCGATGGTCGACCGCGCCCTTTCTTGCGTTTCGGCTCCGGTGCGTCTGGTGGGGATGCTCGTTTGCGTCCTGTGCGTGTGTCTGACACAGAGCCCGCTGTACCTCATGTTGATGGCGGCTATCGCGCTGGTGCTCGTTGCCGTGCGCCCCGTACGCGGGCTGCGGGCAACCTTTGTGCCGGCGCTTGGCGCTGCGGGGCTCGCGGTGGTTCTGGCGTTGCCCGCCTTGCTGCTGGACGCTTCTGCTGTGGGCGCCATGCTCAAGATTGCGCTCAAGACCTTCATTAATGTGTCGCTGGTGCTGGGCGTTTCGTGGACCCTCACGTGGAGCCGCATGTCGGCGGCGCTCAAGATGCTGCATCTACCCGACGAAGTTATCTTTACGTTTGATATGGCGCTCAAGCACATTGAGGTGCTGGGTCGCACGGCGCACAATCTGTGCGAATCGGTCATGCTGCGCAGCGTGGGTCGTGCGCCTGCGGGTTTTTCGCGCACCGACTCGCTGGCGGGTATCATGGGCATGACGTTTATCAAGGCGATGGAATGCAGCCGCGCGATGGACGAGGCTATGCTCTGCCGCGGCTTTGCCGGTGCGTATCCGGCTCCTGCGCGGGGCGGCTTTGGCTGGCGCGATGCGGTCTATGCGGCCGGCGTAGCGCTGCTGGCAGTGTTGTGCGCCGTGCTGTAGACGCTGCTGGTTCCGACTGGGGATGCAAATGGGGAAGGGCGACGTTTTGACGATCGATATGAATAGTGCGGCGGGCACGAACGGTGTTGCCGGCGCTGAGACCACGCCGCCCATCGAGCTGCGCGACGTGGTGTTCTCCTATGCGGGACATACGGTTGTCGATGGCGTGTCGCTGCAGGTCGATCGTGGTGAACTCGTTGCCCTGCTCGGTCCCAACGGCTGCGGTAAGACGACGATTATGCGTCTTATTAACGGCCTTGAACTCGCGGACGCAGGGGCATACCTGTTTGACGGGTGTATGGTCGATGCGGCATATCTCAAGGATTCCGCGACGGCCCAGCGGTTCCATCAGCGCGTGGGCTTTGTGTTCCAGAATGCCGACGCCCAGTTGTTCTGCGCTACGGTGGGTGAGGAAGTTGCTTTTGGTCCCGCGCAAATGGGGCTGCCGGCAGACGAGCTCGACCGTCGCGTGCACGATGCCATGGAACTGTTTCAAGTTGCCGACCTGGTCGATGCCTCGCCCTATCAGCTTTCGGGTGGGCAAAAGAAGCGTGTGGCGCTGGCGGCAGTCGTATCGATGAACCCCGATATCTTGGTTCTCGACGAACCTACTAATGGGCTCGACGAGGATTCATGCGACATCGTGGTCAACTTCTTGCTGGCCTACGTCGCGGCGGGTAAGACGGTCTTGATGAGCACACATCACCAGGATTTGGTGCGACGCCTGGGTGCCCGTGCAATCTATATCGATCGATATCACCATGTGGTCGAGGCGCCTTCGCCGTCGTATGGAACCGAAAGCGGTGCTACGGACTAGTTGCTGCGTAGAGCGTGCGTAGCCGCCCGCGCGGCTTTGCCGTGATGGTATAGTTATCCAGGTTTTTTATGGGGGTGGCTATGCCAAGCTGGAACATTCATATCGCTCAGACGGAGCGTTTGCTGGAGCGCATCGGTACGCTTGCCAAGAGCGTGCGCGACCGCAATGCCTTTTTGTTTGGCTGCGTGGTTCCGGATATTTTCGTGGGCTATATGGTCCCTGGCATCGCCGATCCCATCCCGTACCGCATTACGCACTTTGCCAAGCCCGAGCCTATCCCTAAGCCGCGTGAGCACGAGTTCTGGGATACCTATGTGGCACCGTTGCTTAAAAGTTCGCCCACCGGTGCGCCAGCCGCGGCGACCTCGATTATCGAGGAGCGCGAGCGACTGAATCGCGTGCACTATCCCCAGCGCTACAGGGATGCCGAGCCGGTTGTCGGTCCCGGCGCTCGTGAGTTCTCGCTTGCGTCCGAAGATGTGGCGCAGTCGTTGCTCGATTTGACACTGGGTGTCTGGTCGCATCTGGTGGCCGATACCGTATGGAATACGCGCGTGAATCAGTACCTGGAGGCGCACGGCGGCAAGCCGTGCGAGGAGTTCCGCATTAAAAAGCAAGGCGACTTTGACTGGTTCGGCAAGACGCTCGGCATTGTTTCGATTCCGCGCGCGACCGATCGCCTGTATACTGCGGCGACGCGTTTTGGGCAGTATCCCATCCATAAAGAATATGTGCTCAAGACCATCGGCGTCATGCACGAGATTGTACGCGAAAACCCCGGCGAGCCCGATCATCCGCCGTACCGCCTGCTGACCGAGAAATTCTTTGACGCAACGTTTACCGAGGTCATCGAGCTGACCGAGGCGGGCTTTGCAGCTCGCGTTGCCGCTTCTGACGTTCCTGCAGTCCCCCTGATTGCTAGCTGCTAGCCGGCCGGCTTAACGGAGAACAGTTCATCCCAATTGACCAACAGATCCCGTCGCAGGGCATCTTCGGTGGTGCGTTCCTGATCGGTCTTTGGGATGTAGGGGAGCCCCGCCTTTTTATGAATGAGCTCGGCGATGTTGTTAAAGCTCTTCGTGTCCTTGATCTGGTCGTAGGTTATCTGGATAACGTCATAACCCATGCTTGTGAGGGACGTGGTGCGTTCGGCATCGGAGAGGCTTGCGGCTTCGCTGTCATGGGCGGAGCGGCCTTGGCATTCCAGAATGACGCCCATGCTGTCGGTGCTGCTCTCTATGAGGATATCGGCGTAGCAGCAGGTTTTGTCATACAGTGAGCGTGCGGCGTCGCTGAGTGGGATGCGCACGTTGTTTGCGATGTCGATGCCCATGCCGCCCTCGTCGCGAGGGAGCGAGACAAGCATGGAGGTCTGTACTTCGAAGGGCGAGGCAGTTTGCCCCGTCATGTGCTCGGCCGCCCAGCGCAGTTGTTTAACGCCGCGCAGGCCTGCGGCCTGCTTGGCGAACGCGGCGATATCCGTTGCGGTAAGAAGCGGCGTGCGCTTCCACAAGTTAGTGTCATTGCCCTTGGTGTCGTTAACTCGCTCCCAGCCGCAGTTGGGTGGAATGAGCTTAAGCGAAATAGCTTCATCGAGTTGTTGTTGCGTTCGCTCGCAGGGCTTAAACACTGCAAAGGAGCTGCACATCTCGTAGCAAGCCATGAGTAACTGGTTGCGTGAAACCTGCGTAGCAAGGTTGAGCAGCGTGAACTCCGGTGACGTGACATCAAACCCATGTTCAGTCTTCCTAAACGATCCCGGAGGTGGCTCCTGGGTCAGGAGGTGCGACTTGAACAAGCTACGTGATCCGGATTGTGCCCGAGTGAATACAAGCCTGTGAAGCGGTGCGTGAAGCAGATCTTTTACAACTGCATGACTTCCGAGGCCGCAACATCTGCGATCCATATTGCCAAGGCTAATGGCGGGGTAAAGGCCTAATACCTGCGGCGGGATACGGTGATAGTAAAAAGCGGATTGACCGCATAGCGTCAGGTCCATAATGCCCTCCTGGCCGAAATCATCTCTTTGAAGCGAGTGATGCCAGCGTCAATCCGGAAGTATGCGGCAAAATCTGAACCCTATGAGCAGACCTGGCTTTTGAGGCTAGTTTATCAGGCATTTTGTTGTGAAAAAACAGGGTGTGCTCGGAGGTTCCAGAATTTGCCGCATACTTCCGAAAACCAGGTCGATTTGGACTTTGCTAAAACGATTTATCAGCCCTGCGTGAGGTGTGGTCTTGCCGCCGGGTGAACACTTCTAGCGCCTGAGCTATATTTTTTGGGCCTCGAAGGGTGGATTTCGCGCTTTTGGTAAAGAAATGAGTGCGTGTTTTGCCGTGCGCCGGCATTGACGCAAAGAAAAGGGTCCGGAAGGCGAAGCCTTCCGGACCCTTTGCAATGCAAATCTGCTTGCAAGTGCGATTTAGCGCACCTGAGCGACGTAAGCGACGTTGGTCGAGGAGACCTTGTCCTCGAGCTGGACGCTCATGCGGGGATCGCCGGCGGTA
>CABUVB010000081.1 GCA_902494815.1 uncultured Collinsella sp.
GATCAGGTCGGCGGCGTCGTCCGGGTCCATCATGGCCAGCATCGACGATGCGTCCGTATCGGACAGGCCCTCGAGCATCTCGGTCATGAGCTCGTCATCATCGAACTCCGAGATGGCCTCGGCGGCCTGGGCGGTGTCGAGCTGCGCGAACACCTGCGCACGCAGGCGCGGGTCGAGCTGCTCGATAATGTCGGCGATGTCGGCAGGATGCAGCTCGCCAAGCGTCTTGTGCGACACCGAGAGTTGAATGTTCTTGGTCGAGCGATCGAGCAGGTCCATGTAGGACCAAGCGATGATGTCCTCACTGAGCGGCTTGCCCAGGTGCTTCATAAAGCCCTCGACGATATGCTCGAGTGCGGGGCTGATCGCGCGTAGCAGACCGCGGGCGCCCACTTCGGCGCCCAGCAGGCGCAGCTGATTTTCGCCCGACATGGAAAACTTGATGTCGTTTACGCGCACGACCTTCATGCCCTGCGTGTCGACGATCTGCTTGTTGAGTACGTCGCGGGCGAGCAGGAGTTCGGTCGGCTGCAGGTACGAAAAACGAATTTCGGTGGCCGACGTCTTAAGGTGTACACCCGTCTCGTCGATACGGTCGACCCATTTGCGCCAGCTGATCATAAACGGCGTCTTGCCGGGTCCGCGGAACGCGAGCGACGTCACGTGTGGAAAAACTTCGCCGGTAGCAATGCCAAAATCGTTCACCACGCCGAGCTTTTCGCCGTCGACGTCCAAGACCGGCAATTTGAGCATCTCACTCAGATAATTCAATGGTGCTCCCCATCATTATTCCTCCGGACGCGGCCGCGCGTGCGGCGTCCGGGGGCTTCTGGATATGTATACGCATGCGCGGGCGGCACGCCGCTCGACGCTTACACCCCGTGCATGCGCAAAAAGCACCTGCATGGGGTCATCGACTGTATGGTCGAGGTTTGGATTTCACCTGTAACCTTTCTCTTGACCCTCATTAACCGCAGTAACTATAGCATCAGCATCGCCCTGCGGCATCGAATTTATGCGCTGCACATTGCAGGCATACCAAACGCTGACGCATCCGTGACATAGCCATTGGGGACGTTCTTAAATGACTACCCAATGACTACTCCGTGGTGTCGTCGTCCTCGGCAAGCTGGGGGAACACGGCGTCCTTGGGCATGGTGACCTTCGTCAGCGAGGTGAGCTTTTTGCTCAGCGACGTGTCCGTCTTGACCAGGTCGCTGAGCGTCACGATCTTGTAGCCGTCGGCAATGAGGCCGTCGATAATCTGCGGCAGTGCCTCGAGCGTCTGCTCGGCGCATTCGTCTCTATCGGTGAGCAGCACGATATTGCCCGGCGTCACCGAATCGAGCACCGTCGAGACCTGCTCGTCGGCACCGTTGAGCAGCCAGTCGCCCGAGTCAATATTCCACGAGACCACGGCGGAGACCAGGTCCATCGCATCAATCCAGTTTTGTTCGTCAAAGGCAGCGTAGGGAGCACGCAGCAGCATCGTCTTCACGCCGGTCGCCGACTTAATCGCATCGGTGCCTTTCGTGATCTGTTCGCGTACCGCCTCACGGTCCTGACCCTTGAGCGAATCGTCGCTGTAGCTGTTGGATCCGATCTCGCACCCGGCATCGACAATCGCCTTGGCCGTGGCAGGAGAGGCCTCGACCGCATCGCCCGAAAGGAAGAACGTCGCGGTGACGCCCTTTTCCTTGAGCACCTGCAAGATCTGTTTGGTGGCGTCGCTCGGACCCTCGTCAAACGTCAGCGCCACGCACTTTTTGTTGCCCTTGGGCGCCACGCTGGCGCACGCAACAACGCAATCGGTGGCGGGCACGACCTCGCCGCGGTCCTGCGTCTTGCCCGATTGCTCACCAACCCACACCTCGGAGCGGCCCTGGGCACCCCACGTCTGCACATACTCGATAGCGCCCGTGCCCTCGACCTTGAGCTTGGGCTCGATAACCGTAGCCTGAACCTCGTGCTTCTCGTAGGTGTTACGGCCATCCTTGACCGTCACCTTCTCGCCGCCCTCAAGTTCGCGGCTATCCCATTTGCCCTGCTTCACGCGCTTGCCGTCGACCTTCACCGACAGCTTTTCGCCCCCATGGCGCTTGAGCACGCTGTCATCGACGGCCAGCAGGTCGCCTGCGTCGTAGGTGCCAGTCAAATCCTGTTCGTCGATGAGATTCTGCAGCGTAGAGCCCACGCGCACTGCGGTCTTCTGGCCGTTGAGCTCCACGTCCACGCTGCGGTTGACGTAGCCCACGACGGCAGCGATAAACAGCACGAGCGCGCAACCCACGGCGATGAGCGCATAGGGCAGGCGAGATGAACGACGGGGTGTGCGGCTGTTGCCGATGCGCGCACTGCGGTCGCTAAAGCCGCGGCTATGGTTGAGGTACATCGCGCCGGGCTTACGGTGACGCTTGCGCTGACCGCTGGGCAGCTGCCCCAGGTCGCGGCGCGCCGTCGGACGCGCACCCGAACGCCCGTTTAAGTTGGATCCGTTTTGGCGCATATGCCCTCCCCCATAAACACAGCAAGCCGGAGCAACAGGTCTCCGGCTTGCCTCCCATCATTTGGTACGTCGCTATTTTGTAGCTTTTGACGAGCCTCCGCTCGCCTTTTGGTATTCGTCCTTAAAGGCCTTGAACATGCCGCGCGTCTTGCCGAGCTGCTTGCCCAGTGCGCGACTGCCCTTGTCCACGGCAACCGATCCCTTGTCGTCGAGCACCTTGGCGCCCTTTTTGACCTTGTCGCCCACCACGACGCTGGCCTCGGCGGCCTTGGCAGCCGCACCGCCCGAATACCCGAGCGACTTGACCTCGTCCGAGACGACCATCGCACCGTTCTCGTAGCCGCGCAGCATCGTCGGCGGCACCTGCGTGTCACCAACCAAAACACTCGAAGCAGCACCGGCGGTCACATAGAATGCCTGCACGATGCCCGAGCGTGGCTTGAACTCAACGTCCGAGCAATAGCCCACGACGTCGCCCGATTCCGTGCGCACGTCCATACCGACCCAGATGATGCAATCGTCCAGGTTGATGTCGAGGCGCTTGGCGGCGGCGGCATCGTACGTGTCCTTGACGTCATCGACCGCAATGGCGCCCTCGTAGACACCAATGGCGTCGAGCGCTACGAACCGATCGGGACGCTCGATCATGCCCGCGATATCGGACTGGCGGACCATAAAGCCGACCACGCGCGTACCGCCCGGGGTAAAGACCGGAAAGTGAATCTTTCCGAGCTTTTTAGGGCTGCGCGGCGTGCCGTCCTTTTTGGTGCGCTTGTCCTCGGTAGGCTTGCGATAGATCTTGGCGCCGACAAAATCCCCGGCGCGCATTATGCCTCGGTCGAGGGCTCCGCAGCCTCGGTATCAGCCTCGACGGTGTTCTCGACCACGACGTCGGCGGCAGGCGTCACGTTGCCGCCCGAAATGGCGTCGTTGAGCTGCTCGCGCAGCTGGTCCATGCGCTCGCGGGCCAGGTCGACCTTGGCGCGCAGGTCGTCGGTCTTGGCGTCGACCATCGGGCCAAAGTCATTCACCGCAGCACGGGCCTCCTCGGCGCTGTGCTCGTAGGTGTCGCGCATATTGTCCCAGGCGTCGTTGGCGATATCGGCAGCCATGGCGCGGGTCTCGGCGCCCGAGCGCGGGGCCAGAGCAACGCCGACAATAGCGCCGGCAGCGGCACCAAAAAGTGCGCCGGAGACAAAGCTGAAAGTCTTACCCATGATCATTCCTCTCCTGCGGGCACGTCGGTGCCCACCGTTTGAATGCTGTCCATTATACCCGCAGCGCATCACTTGCCGCTCCGCTCATCTGCGTACGGCAAAGGCGCAGGTACGTGATGGTAATAAACGCGTAGGCCTACTCCTGGGGCATAGCCGGCATGGCCACCGTGGCACCCGGGTCCTCGCCGGCGCCGTCCACGAGCGGCAGACCGCCCTCATGCGCAGGTCCTGCCGGAACCGTCGCCGCACCGCCAAAGACGGCAGCGGAGGCCTCGTGGTTCTCGGCAACCGCGCCCTCGGTATCAATCGCCACCTGGGGCTCGTCGTCAAAGTTGGGGACGCCCTGGGGCTCGGTGGGAACAGGCTCGGCGGTCGCATCGGCAACGGGCTCGGAGTCGACCGGCACATCGCCCTCGTCAGCGCCCTCGTCCTCGGCAGCATCTTCGCCGTTCGCAGCGGCGACGGCCTCGTGAGGATCCTTGCCCTCGGCCTCGGCGCGCATGCCCAGCACCAGGTTGCGCAGGCCTGCGACCGTGCCTTCCACGTCGGGGGCAGGCTGGTCGGCGTGCAGATAGGCCCAGTCCATCATAAAGGTGGCCGAAGACAGCGCGCCGATGGCCAGCGCGTCGTCGGGGCACGAAAGCTCAACCTCAAAGACGCGCTCGTCGTGCTCGCTTACGCGCGTGCGGCCGCACGAGATGCTACCGGCAAGACCGGTCTCGTTCATGAGCTCGACCGTCACATGCTCCAGCAGATGGCAGAGCTCGGTCTGGCCCATGCAGTCCTGGAACTCGCGGCCGGAATCGCCCAGGCACAGGTGCTTGGCAATAGCGGGCACCAGGTAGTACACGCGCGCCGTGGCCTCGATGTCCTCCGAGGTCATGAGCGGCATGCCGGGGTTCACCAGCACATGCGCGCAGATCTTGTCCTCGCTGACGGTGACCTTAAGGATGTTGAACAGGCCTGCCATAACTCTCCCCTACTCTTCCTTGTCCTACTCGTCGCCGTCGTGCGGATTCGCGGAACCCGCACTCGGCGTCGTCGGCTCGTCTACCGAAGACTCGGAATCCTTCTTATCGGTTTCGGCCGGAGCGATCACGCGAATGAGCGAGATGCGCTGGCCACGCATCGACTGCACTTTAAACTTGTACCCCGCGACCTCAAACACCTCTCCGATGTCGGGCACCGAGTCGCAAAGCTCCAAAATCCAGCCGGCGATGGTCTCATAATCATCGCTTTCCTCGAGCGGCCAACCAAGCTCAATCGCGTCATCGCACGAAAAACGCCCATCAACGAGCCACTCGCGGCGCGAAAGGCGCGTGAGATACTTGTTGTCGGGGTCGAACTCGTCCTCGATCTCGCCGACGATCTCCTCGACGATATCTTCGATGGTGATGATGCCGGCCGTGCCGCCGTACTCGTCCACGACCACCACGATCTGGTCGTGCGAGGTCTGCATCTCGGACAGCAGCGGCAGGATGTCCTTGGTGTCGGGCACAAAGGTGGCGTCGCGCAAAAAGTCGGCGATGGGCTGGTCGCCCTTGCCGTCGAGCGCGGGCTGAATCAGGTCCTTGATGTGCGCGATGCCGGCGACGTTGTCGGGATCCTCGTGATAGACGGGGATGCGGCTGAAGCCGGTCTGGCGCATGGTGGACAGCACGTCGGCGACCGTCTCGTCGTCCTCGCACATGGTGGTGTCCACGCGCGGGACCATGACCTCGCGGGCAACAGTGTCGCCCAGGTCGAAGATCTCGTGGATCATGCGCTTTTCCTCGTCGAGCAGGTCGTCCTGCTCCGAGACCATGTACTTGATCTCTTCTTCCGAGACGTTCTGACGGTCGTCGGCACTCTTGATGCGCAGAATACGGGCCAGGCCATCGGAGCAAGCGCCAGTCAGCCACACGAGCGGGCGGGCAATCTTCTGGAACACGGAAAGCGGGCCCACGACCTGCTTGGACACGCCCTCGGCATTGGCCAGGCCGATGCGCTTGGGGACGAGCTCGCCGATCACGATGGACACGAAGGCGACCGCGACGGTGATGATGACCGGCGCCAGGCCGCGTGCGATGGCGGAGAGCGGCGCGATGCCAAAGCTCATGAGCCACGTGGCGAGCGGGTCGGACAGGCTCGTCGAGGCGACGGCGGACGAGGCGAAGCCCACGAGCGTGATGGCGACCTGGATGGTGGCGAGCAGCTGGTCGGAGTCGGCAGCCAGCTTAATGGCATGCTCGGCGCGCTTGTCGCCTTCCTCGGCCTCGTGCTCCAGCACGGCGCGCTTGGCCGTGGTGAGCGCCATCTCTGACATAGAGAAGTAGCCGTTGATGAGGGTCAAAACGAGGGTGGTGATAAGGGAGATGGTTATGTCCATCGGGAGTTTCTCGAACCTCCAAGATTCGGGACGTCGGATTATAACGTTGGTGGCGGATACGGCAATTGCACTGGCGACCGAGCGGGGGCACGGGCGCTGGCGTGGTCGCTAGATTACGAAGAGGATCACCGCCATGAACTGGAAGATGCTGCCGGCGAGTACCCACAGGTGAAACACGCTGTGAAGATAGCGCACGTTTTTGGCGATATAGAACGGCACGCCCGCGGTGTAGCACACGCCGCCGACGGCGAGCAGGGCAAGTGCCACGGGGTTGAGCAGCGCCACAAGTTCGGGCAGCTTAAAGACAACGAGCCAGCCCATCAGCAGATAGACCAGGCCGCTTACCCAATGCGGCTGGCGCTCGCGCAGGAAGCACTCGAGGGCGATGCCGATGATGGCGATGGCCCATACGGCAAAGAACAGCACAGCGCCGCCGTCGTTTGCGAGCGTGATGAGGCAAAACGGCGTATAGCTGCCGGCTATGAGCAGGTAGATGCAGCTGTGATCGATGATGCGAAACACGCGCTTGGCGCGCGCGGGCTGAATCGCGTGGTAGAGCGTGGAGGCTAGGTATTCGAGGATAATGCTGACGCCATAGACAATTGCCGCGGCCATGTGGGCCGGGCCTCCGCCGCGCAGGGCGGCGAATACGATCAGGAGCACCAGGCCCGCGATACCCAGCAGGCAGCCGACACCATGGGTGACGGAGTTCATGATCTCCTCACCCACCGTGTAGTGTGGAACGGCCGCGGTCTTGGGTCGCGGCTTAGAACTGTCGCTCGAATCGGACATGCCGGTTACATCCTCCAACGTAAAGAGTTCTCAACACTATATCAAAGCGTCTGGGTACGTGCGAAATTTGCACCATACGTGACCCCTTGTTTACCCATTCTTTGCTTGTTGACGCATCAACGGCAAACGTCCATAATGCGCTTGCATTAAATGTTGATGTATTAACATCTTATAGGAAAGCTTCTTATGTCTCAAAACGCACGTTCCCATCGAAAGCTCAAGATAGCCGGCGTCGTTGCGCTGGTGCTCGTTGTCGCGCTGCTGGGGTTTGCCGGCAACTTTTTGTTTGACTTTGCCCTGAACCCCCAAGCGCCGTACACCATGAAGATGATGCAGGATGGCAAGGACGCCGAAAAGGGCGAGCAGATGGACGCCGAGGAGGGCGAGGCACGGGCGTGGTTTAAGGAAAACCGCGAGAGCAGCAGCCTCACCGCGGACGACGGGACCGAGCTTGCCGCCTGGTATTTTGCTGCGTCGGAGAGCACACACGACTACGTCGTCTGCCTGCATGGATATACCAACGAGCCCATCGGTATGGCCCGATACGTCAAGCGATTCCACGACCGCGGCATGAACGTACTCGCACCCGCCGCACGCGCCCACGAGCGCTCCGGCGGCGACTATATCGGCATGGGCTGGCCCGAGCGCCTCGATGTCGTCGCATGGATCGAGCAAATCGTTCAGGCTGACCCCGAGGCGCGCATCCTGGTCTTTGGCGAGTCGATGGGTGCGGCAACTGCCATGAACGTCGCGGGGGAATCTCTGCCCGCAAACGTGAAATGCATTATCGAGGACTGCGGTTATACAAGTGTTTGGGACGAGTTTTCTCTGCAGCTCAAGGACGTGTTCGGCCTGCCCAGCTTTCCCTTGCTCGATGTAGCAAACTTGGTGTGCAACGTGCGCGCGGGCTACGACTTTCATAAGGC
>CABUVB010000082.1 GCA_902494815.1 uncultured Collinsella sp.
ACGATGCCGGCGATAAAGAACAGCTTGACCTGCGCGAGCTGCGCGAAGGCTGCCACGATGAGCATGACGATGAGGCCAAAGATCTCCATGGGGTCGATACCCGTCTGGCCGCAGCTCTGCGCGCTCATGATGGTGGTGACAAAGGTGAATAGCGTGACGATGACGGCCGGGACGGGACCAAGGTCGAGCGCGATGGCAACGATCACGGCGATGGCTGCGGCGCCCAGGCCGATGATGCCGGCGTCGAGCTTAAGGGAGCCCGAGATGAGCGACTGCTCGTCGGTGTCGGTGGAGCTGTCGGCGGCGAGGCCACGGACGATGCCGGCGACCTGCGGCAGGATGTCCTTAAGGACGACGGCGACGCCAAAGCCCATCATGAGACCCATACCGAGGGACTTGACGATACCCTGCGCGGTCACAATATCGAACAGGCCGGCAGCGGTACCGCCAACGATGATGCCAAAGTTGCCCAGCAGCGCGCCGGCAAACCAGAAGGCGACGGGGGCAAAGCCCACCAAAAAGCCGATGGACAGTAACATGGGCGAGTTGTAGATGGCAAAGGTCACGCCGGGGATGTTGAGCGTGCACAGCATGCTGGGCACCACGCCCAGGGCGTCGCGCAGCACGCTGTAGATGCCTGCGATGGCCATGGAGCCAAAGAGCTGCTTGCCGGTCTTGCCGCCGGCCTCGGTCGCGCGTAGGGTCTGAGCTGCGGCGTTGCCGGTGGGGAACTCCAGCGCGGCGTCCACGATAAAGTGACGGTGGATGAGCGCCGTGGCCAGTAGGCCCAGGATAGTGCCGGCGAGTGCCACGATAAACATGTCGAGCCAACTGATCTGGTCGGCATAGCCCAGCATCCAGGCGCCCGGGATGGTAAACGCCAGACCGCCGGCGACCATGGCGCCCGCAGACATGATGGTGTGGGTGACGTTGGCCTCGTTGAGGCTGGCGTTGCCCATGAGCTTCAGGAAGAACAGCGAAATGACGGCAGCGAAGATGATCGGCCAGGGGAGGGCGCCCATCTTGAGGGCCGTGTAGGCCGAGCTTGCCGTGATAATCACGCAGCCAAGGACGCCGATGACGACGCCGCGCAGCGTGAGTTGACCGCGCATCGAGGTGCGGTTCGAGGGATTGCTCATATAGAACTCCTTTGCGTATATCCGCTTCCCCCGCAAGCGCCGCTACGGATACGGCGCGGGAAGTCGGGTTACCAAGGGCCGACGCGTGAGCTCACGTACGACCGCGCATCAGTATAGCCGCAAGGTAGTCAATTTGGGACGGGGCTTTTTAGCTGGTTTGGGTAGGCGATATACTGCTGGGCAGACGAAAGGAGCGCCGACGATGCTTAATGGGTGCGCATATATATTGACGGTCGACGTGGGCAACACGTTCATTCGCTTTGGCCTGTTTGCCGAGGATTCGGCCGCGGCGCAGGAATGCCCGCTCGCGACGTGCGAGATCACGACGCCGTCGAGCATCACGGCCGACGAGGCGCGCATGAGGCTCGCGCAGGTCATGGGCGCGCTGTCAGCCGATGCGGGCATGCCGGGTGCGCTCGTTCCCGCAGCCGCAGTGCTGAGCTGCGTGGTGCCGGCGCTCGAGCGCCCGTGGAAGGCGGCGCTTTCCCGCACCTGTACGGGGCGCGTGCTCACCGTGGGGCCGGGCCTCAAGACCGGCATGCCCGTGCACTACGACGACCCGGCCGAGATCGGCCCCGACCGCATCGCCGACGCCGTGGCGGCCCGTGCCGTCTACGGCTCTCCGTGCATCGTGATCGACCTGGGCACTACGACCAATATCGAGGTCATCGATGCGCACGGAACCTTTGTCGGCGGCGTCATCGCGCCGGGCTTGGCACTTGGCGCCCGCTCGCTTTCGGCCGCTGCGGCGCGCCTGCCGCAGGTCGAGCCCTCGGCACCCACGCATGTGATCGGTCGCAACACGCGCGAGGCCATGCGTTCGGGCGTGGTCTTGGGCGAGGTTGCCCGCATCGACGGCATGCTCGACATGGTGCTTGCCGAGATGCGCGCGACCAAGGCGGCGGGGGAGGGCAGCGTGCCCATCGTCATCACCGGCGACGATGCCGAGGCGCTCGCGGCGTTGGTCGGCCATAGCCTGACGGTCGATGCCGCGCTGACGCTTCGCGGCCTGGCCGAGCTCTACCACATCAATCAAAAGCCCCGTCGCGCGTAGCGATGGGGGCGGTGGGACAAAAACGTCTCCACCTTCCACCTGCTACAATGGGTCAAACTATTGCGATTACGGAGGTGTCTGCCATGTCGGACGATCTTCATCAAACCACGTCGGGCAAGCGCCGCGACGTTATTAGCTGGGACGAGTTCTTTATGAGCGTGGCCATCGCCGCGCAGCGCCGCAGTAAGGACCCCAACACGCAGGTGGGCGCGTGCATCGCCAGCACCAACCACCGCATCCTTTCGGTGGGCTACAACGGTACGCCCTCGGCACTCAACGACGACTTTTTCCCGTGGGGCACGAGCGATGACCCGCTACAGGACAAGCACAACTACGTAGTCCATGCCGAGGCCAACGCCGTGCTCAACTACCGCGGCTCGCTCAAAGACCTTGAGGGTTCCACGGTCTACGTCACGCTGTTCCCGTGTCATGACTGCGCCAAGATCCTGGCGCAGGTAGGTGTGGGCGAGGTTGTCTACCTGGACAATAAGTACGCCGACACCGACGATGGCCGTATCAGCCGTCGCATTCTCGACTCCTGTGGCATCAGCTACCGCCAGGTCATCGTCGATGTCCAGATTGGTACCGGGGGACAGGCTCGACAGTAATATGCGTTGTCGCTATCTGACGACGAACGCAGCTCAAAGAGCCCCGTCCCAAATTGACTACTCGTGAAAGTCGCGTCTGCGCGCATGGACGGCTCGTGAGCGGGTACACGGCTGTAGTAACATAGCTTCTGTCCGCGGGCGCGCCCGCGTAATTGTGAGAAAGGAGCCCCTGTGGCTGTTAACGAAGAGCTGCTTAAGAAGGTTCTTGAAGAGATTCGCCCCAACCTGCAGGCCGACGGCGGCGATATGGAGTATGTGGGCGTCGACGACGAGGGTGTCGTCAAACTGGAGCTGCAGGGCGCTTGCGCCGGCTGCCCCATGAGCTCGCTGACCCTGTCCATGGGTATTGAGCGCATCCTGAAGGAGCATGTGCCCGGTGTTACCCGTGTTGAGCAGGTCAATGCCTCCGGCGAGACCAACGATCTGTACGACGAGTACGCGCCGTTCTAAGCTGCGAAAGCTGCGGACGGCATACTCCGCATAGACGTTACGCCCAAATATGCGGCTGCGAGCGCAAGGCCCGCGGCCGCATTTGTATGTAGGGAGCAGGAGGATCGATATGCTCAACGACCTCTACCATATGCTTGATCCTGTCGCGATCTCGGCGGGCCCCATCACCATCTACTGGTACGGCCTGGCCTACGTGGTCGGCGCCCTGCTCACGGCGGTCGTCATGTACCGCACGCAGCGTCGCTGGGGCTTTAACATCACGATTGACGACCTGACGAGTGTCGTGGTCGGCGTGGTCTTTGGCCTCATTATCGGTGCGCGCCTGTTCTACGTCGTCTTTTACGGTGATGGCTACTACTGGGCGCACCCGCTCGAGATCTTTGCCACCAACGAGGGCGGCATGAGCTTCCATGGCGGTTTGGTGGGTGGCATTATCGGCGGCATCATTGTGTGCCGCATGTATAAGCTCGATGCATGGACTTTGGCAGACCTTGCCGTCATCGGCGCGCCGCTGGCCTTGTGCCTGGGACGCTGCGCCAACTTTGTCAACGGCGAGCTGTGGGGCAAGCCGACCGATCTGCCCTGGGGCGTGGTCTTCGGTGGCACCGCGGGCGATATGCCGCGTCACCCCTCCCAGCTCTACGAGGCATTTCTTGAGGGCATCGTGCTCTTTTGCATTCTGCAGGTGCTCAGCCGCAAAAAGCCGCTACTGCCCCAAGGCACGTTTATGGGCGTGTTTGTGATGGGTTACGGCATCGTTCGCTTTTTGATTGAGTTTGTGCGTGTGCCCGATGCGCAGCTGGGCTATCTGCTGGGTGGCGTTATCACCATGGGCCAGTTGCTGAGTTTGCCGCTCGTAATCGCCGGCCTGGCGCTCATCATCTTTGCTCGTCGCCGCAACCAGCCCCAGCGCGTCTACCTGGACGCCTAACCACCAAAACCACCACAAAGGGGACAGGCACCTTTGTGGTGGTTCGCTGGGCAACGATGACAGAACCGTAACGTTTCCCCAGATAAAACCTGCCAAAATAAACCTGTCCCTTTTTGGCAGGTTTCTAGAAAGGCTTTCGGACTGTGAAGGATTCCGACCTCTCCACAACGGCTGCGCGCGACGCTGCCCGCATCGTCTGGTTTAAGCGCTATCCCGCCAAGCAGACGCTCATCGCATTTTTGCTCGCGCTGTTGGCGACCACGGCGTTTTCCATCGATCCCGCCCCGGTGTCGAGCAACGCAGTCTTGGCGATTGACCCCAAAGCCTCGGGCATGCTGTACGTGTGCTACGAGGTGCTCCTCTCGTTTGCCGGCCATACCGACGCGGTCATGCTGCTTGCGCTTGCCTGCTTGCTCACTCTGCCGTTTCGCTACGTGTTCTTTGGTCGTGGCGACACCTGGCGTCCATCGATCATTCTGCCGTCGCTGTTCTTCGCCATCTGCATGGTGTTCGGCCGCAGCTACGACCTCACCGACTCGGCCGAGATTGTCCTTGGCGACAAAGCTCGCATCATCTGCGCCTGGATTGGCGGCGCGGGCTGGATGCTCCTGGCGATCGTTGCCTTCTACCTTGCCTTTGAGTGTCTAGATTGGCTGAGCTCTCGGCGCATTCCGTTTTCCGAGGCGCACTTTGGCCGCGTATGGCGTGTGGCTCACGCCGTGCTCTCGGTCCATCCCTTTGCCGGGCCCTTCCTGGTGCTTATGATCGCCTGGACGCCCACGCTCATCGCTTCGCTGCCCGGCCTTTTTATGGGAGATACGGGCGCGCAGATTCGCCAGTGGTTCAACTATCCCAACGGCACGAGCGACTACCTGCGCCTACTCAACCCCAACGTGCTGCTCAACGGGCATCATCCCGTAGTGCACACGGCCATTATCGGCTCGTGCGTCCAGCTGGGGCTTTCACTGTTCAACAGCGCTAACGCGGGTCTTGCCATCTACACCTGTGCTCAGTTCGTCATCACGGCCGCCTGCATGGCCTATTCCATTTCGTCGCTGCGTAAACTGGGCGTGAGCCTGCCGGTTCGCGGTGCGATCCTGCTGTTCTTTGCGTTTATGCCGATGTTCTCTAACTACGCGGCGTTGCTCACCAAAGACGTGCTCTTTGCCGACGCGTTCTTGGTGCTGCTGGTACAGACCGTCAAGCTCGTGGCATGTGGCTTGCCCCGTCGTGATGCCAATGCCGAGCGTGCGGGCGAACAGAGGCCCGTGCTCTTTGCGCGCCACGACTGGCTGCTGCTCGCTCTGGGCGCCATGGGTTCCACGTTTCTGCGCAACGGCGGCCTGGTGTTTCCCCTGGCGGCATGCGTAATCGCGGCGGCGTTTTGCGTATGGGACGTGCATGTGGCTCGTCGTGCAGCCAAGCAGACTGGTGCTGCGCCTTCGGGCACCATCCCGCGTTTCCGCTGGGTTGGCGTTCTCGCGGTGCTCGCGCTCTGCCTTGCCTCTAATATGTACTTCACCAAGGTCTTTATGCCGGCGCACGATATCACGCCTGGTTCCAAGCGCGAAATCCTCTCGATTCCGTTCCAGCAGACGGCTCGTTTCGTCCAAAAGCACGACGGCCTCAACTCGGGCGTCAACCCCACGGTTAAGGAGGACGGCACCATCGTGGAGGCTCCTTGCGACGGTTCGGTGACCGACGAAGAGCGTGCCGTGATCGATCGCGTACTCAAGTACGAGAACCTGGGCCGCCGCTACAACCCCGACAAGTCCGATGCCGTCAAGAACTGCTTTAACGAGTACGCCTCGCAGGAGGACATCGATGCCTATTTTGAGGTATGGGCCCAGATGTTTAAGAAGGATCCCGAGTGCTATATTTCGGCGCTTATCAATAACTACTATGGTTATTTTTATCCGAGCGCGCGCGATGCCTGGGTCTACAGCACGGCGCGTAGTGCCGAGATCATGGCGCGTCCCGACAACCTCAAGTACTTCGACTTCCATCCGGTTGACAGCAACGTGGTGCGCTGGTGCGACCACCTGATCAATCTGTACCGTGTGGCGGTGCAGCGCATCCCGTTTATTTCGCTCACCATGAGCTCGGCCACCTATGTGTGGATCATGATCGCCGTGGTGGTCTACCTGCTGCGTCGTCATTCATGGCGTGCGCTGGCGATCTGGGTGCCGCTGTTGGGCGTGCTCGCCGTGTGCCTGATTGGCCCGTGCAACGGCTCGACCTACATGCGCTACCTGTATCCGGTTATCGCCTGCATGCCCTTCGCCATCGGCGCCACCGTCACCCGCAGCGACTTCTTCTGGTTCTAACTTGGTGCATTGAGGGTCAGGTTTCTTTGCACCAAAGGGGACATCATCACGACGCCTTCATTTTGGGGTTTATCTCGCAGGCCAGTAGGTATATCATAACGACGTTTGTTTATATTGCCCGAGCATCTGCGCTGGGCTTTAGGTCGAAACCGATAGGAGACACGTATGTCCGGACACTCTAAGTGGGCCACAACCAAGCATCGTAAGGGCGCGCAGGACGCCAAGCGTTCCGCCCTCTTCTCCAAGCTCAGCCGCAACATCACCGTTGCTGCCCGTCTCGGCGGTGACCCGCTGCCCGAGAACAACGCCAGCCTCGCCGCTGCCGTTGCCAAGGCCAAGGCTCAGTCCATGCCTAAGGACAAGATCAAGTCCGCTATCGACAAGGCTTTTGGCTCGGGTGCTGACGCCGCCGTCTACGAGAACATCGTGTACGAGGGCTACGGTCCCGCCGGTGTCGCCGTCTACGTCGACTGCCTGACCGACAACCGCAACCGTACCGCCGCTGATGTCCGTTCCGCCTTCTCCCACGCTGGTGGCAACCTGGGCACCTCCGGCTCCGTCGCCTTCCAGTTTGAGCGCAAGGGCCAAATCGTCGTCGCCAAGGAGATCCTGGACGAGAACGCCAAGAAGGAGACCATGATCGCCAACGGCGCTGCCGGTGACGAGGATGAGTTCATGATGGCCATCGCCGAGGCCGGTGGCGAGGACTACGAGGATGCCGGCGAGGAGTGGATCGTCTGGACTACTGCCAACGAGGTCATGGCTGTCTCCAAGGCGCTCGAGGAGCAGGGCGTCCAGGTCAAGGGCTCTGAGACCACCATGGTCCCGACCACCCCGACCGAGGTTTCTGGCGCCGACGCCAAGAAGGTTCAGCGCCTCATCGACCGTCTTGAGGAGCTCGACGACGTCCAGGATGTTTACAGCACCATGGACATGACCGACGAGGTCATCGCTGCCCTCGAGGAGGAGTAGCGCCCGCACGGGTTAAGCCGTGCATATCTGGGCATAATGAAGCGAGCATGCAAGCCTCGTGGAATAGATGAGCCGGATCCGCGTGCGTAGAGCACCGGACCCGGCTCTTTTATAATGATGCGAACCGTTTTGCATTTCGAGAGCCGAGATTTGAAGGGAGCGCCACGTGCGCGTACTCAAACGAGCCCTAGCGAT
>CABUVB010000083.1 GCA_902494815.1 uncultured Collinsella sp.
CGTTGGAGCCTCATTCAATGCTCGGGTGGAGACGAGGGGGATCGAACCCCTGACCTCTTGACTGCCAGTCAAGCGCTCTCCCAGCTGAGCTACGCCCCCGTGCGAAGAAGTACTATACGGGAACTCCCCCGCCGATGCAAGGACAATTTCGGAAAAACTTTCGGCGGCGGGGGGGGCGATGATGCGGGACGGACTCGAGTGCGAGGGGGCCACGATGCCCGATCCGGGCCGCGGGGGCGCGCCCCGCGGGCGGCGGCCACGCCGCCGCCCTCCTCCCCGGCACCCGCCCAGCCGCCCCCGGGGGCCTCTCGCCACGGATGCGGCCCATCTACTACGTTTGGGCGGCACCCACCGACCACGCCGCCGATCGTAAAAATGAAACCGCAGGTAGACGGCTTGCGGTTTTTGCGAAATACGGGGTATGGTCGAGGGGCCGGGGCCAAACGTAGTAGATGGGCCGGTTTCGTGGCGGCGGCATCGCACGAAGCCGGCCGAGGACGCCAGGAAGTGAGCAGGGAACCCGTCTAACGACCGATTTCCAGCCAATTGCAAAGTACGTTGGCTCGTAACTCCATTTCCATCGTCTTTTGCGCCCTATTTTTGCACCTATAGCGTAATTCCAAACGCGAGCAAAGACTTCGCACGATCGCATCAAGCTGCTCGGCATCGTTGAGCATGTCGTGCGTAACCAGGAAGACGTCATACCCCATACTTTGCAGCGCCGTCATGCGCTTGGCATCGTGGTCGAGCACGGCGCCTGATCCGTGGATGACCTCTCCCTGAATCTCCACGATGCCTGCCTTCATTATGGTTGGATTCACGATCACGATATCCCCGTAGCAGACTTTTTGCCCTGCAATGCTCTGCGCCGATGCGGTAAGCGGCGTAAGGTCGTTGACGTAAACGTTTCTAAAGCCGGCACCGCCGCGAGATCGAGGCAGCGATAGCAATAAAATTCCTGCAACTTCGAGCGGAGAAGCGGCTATACCCGTCACCAGCTGCGCGGCGTTGTAAAACTTCGTACCCCACTTTCGTTTTTTCATCTTACTGGCGTACTCATGAAGCTCGTGTAATTCGATGAGCGGCTTCCTCATCCAGAGCGAAGTGCCCTTTAGCTTTGTGACCTCATTCGTTTTCTTTTGTCCGTTGGTCCCCTTCGTATTTACCTGTTCTTTGACTTTTATGCGCGCGTAAACGCGTTTCCATTGTGGTTCTTCTTGGATTTCATCGAGGTCAAAGAGGGATTCGGTGGTTGCACTCTCGGCAGCGTCTTTGGCTTTGTCTAGTTCCGCTTCTGCTGCGGCGGTGGGCTCAAAGACTGAGAACCATCCGCAGAATTCGTACATGGCAAGGACAAGATCGGTCGGAGACACAAAGCGCGCCATGGTAAATAGCGTCGCAAGTGGATTGGTAACCCTAAAGCTCATCACGGTTTCCAGCGTGCTATCCACCCCAGAAGCGTCATCACAGTGGATTGTTGTCCGTAATCCCGAATGGTAGTTAACGCCACCGGGCGCTGTTGTGGTAATAATCGGAGTCTTGAGAACGTCGTTTACGAAAGGGGCTTGGGATAGAGCTCGCCAGCCGTCTTCGGAGTTTGGTAGGCGCGGGTAGAGGTCGCGCACCTGCGGTGGGCAGCGCCAGTAGCGGAATGCGGTGTTTGCGCAGACGATTTCGTCCATTTGCGTCCCCCTGATATCGGCCGTAGGCCGTGCGAATTGCGGGCATGGCTGATTATCTACCGGGGCATCATGCGGGTAAGTACCGGAAGCAAACCAAAAGCTTGACGAGTTCCGCCGAAAAACCCTCGTACGATAGAAATCCCCTGGAAGGCGCTCTGGGTATATGGTCCCTGTCTCCACATTTGTGCTCGAATCACATGGGTAATTCAATGAAAATTCGTATGCGTTTTATACATAACGTGTAATGGCGTCAGCAAAAAGGGTGCGATAGAAAATGGCGCCATAGACGACTACGATTTGTTTTTGGTGTCACTTTTGGTGTCACCCTTGGTGTCAAAAAGAAAAAGGCCAGAGGCTTAATACCTCTGACCTGTGCTTTAGATGGTGGGCGATACAAGATTCGAACTTGTGACCCCATCCGTGTGAAGGATATGCTCTACCCCTGAGCCAATCGCCCGTCGCCTTTCGGCAAAAGAGATACTAACATAGCCGTGCGAGGTTTTCCAAGAACTTTTTACCCCCGATTTTAAATTCGTGGGCGCAAATCGCGTCACCGCAATCAGGGCACGTGACAAATCAGCGGCTAAATAAACCTTTATCGCTTGATCCACGAGGTCTCGGGGCGGCAGATAAGTCGCGCGTTGTTGTAGGCCATGTCGAGCGTGAGACAGGTGCGCGCGGCGTAGAAGCCGTCCTCGCGCTGGATGGTTAGCGCCAGCTCGGGCTTGTCGCCGGTTAGGCACAGCGGCAACAGCAGCTGAATCCGGCCGCCGTAGAACTGCGGTACGGCGAGCGTGTAGTTGGCGGCGGCACGGCGGGCTGCTTCGACGACGGCACCCTCAAAGGCGCGACGCAGCAGCAACGAGTTGTCCTCCCCCATCAGGCTGGCGGGAATTCGCGTAAGGTTCTCCTCGTCGCCCAAAATGTGGTCGATGTTGGAGCGGATGGGCAGGCGGTAGTCAAAGACCAGCTCGGAGGGGTCCTCGGTAAAGCGCACGCGGCACGGCAGGTACTCAAACGAGACGAGCATGGGGTCGCTTTCCTTAAAGAAACCCTTTAAAAACCAGCGCTGGCGTGCATCGGGCTTGGTATTGGGCTCAAACAGACCGTAGATGGTCTCGTAGCGGCGTGTGTACAGGCCGGTGTTAAACAGACAGCGGTCGTCGTCGAACACCAGCGGCAGGTTGGACGGTGCGGTCTGGTCCACGTCGCGTTCGGTCAAAAACACCGCGCGGCTAAACGAAAACGACAGGTAGTTTTTGAGGATGCGGTTGCTAGGACCCCAGTCCTCGGGATCGGCGAGGTCGACCAGGCGGTCGTAACAGGGCTCGGGGCAAAAGGCAAACTCGTAGACATTGCTGCACAGGGTGCTGGGGATTTCCATGTGGTGTCCAATCCATTCAATAACTGGCGTGCGGATGCTTAGATTCTATACGCGCGACGGGTCGCCCGAGCCTACAACACAACCGCGGCGCAGCTCTTCGGCGAGCTCGCTGGTCGTGCGGCGACTAGAAACGAGGTCTTGGATCCAGACGTAGTACTGGTTGTCTTTGGGCTCGGGACTGTCGGACAGCACGACCGGAGTGCTTGCGAATCTTAGAACGGACAACGCAAAGACAAGGCTGGTGCGTTTGTTGCCGTCCTCAAAGATGTGGTCCTTGACCATGTGCTCGGCCACGTAGGTGACCTGGTCAAAGATGTCTGCGAAGCGGTCGGCCGGCGATTGACCGAATATCGTACAGAATGCACCCGCAAGCACGGACTCGACGCGTCCAAGCTCAAGCGCAGCCCGGTTTCCCGTGGCGTCGGTCGTATAACAGCGCCCGACCTTCATCAACGTGCTGTGTATGCGCATCACGGCCGCTGCCATGGCCTCGAGCGAACCGGTATCATCGAGCACGAGCGGCGCGGACGGATGAGCGCTCCGCTGCGCCATCGCCATCATGAGTTCTCCAAGAGCCTGAGCGCGTTGGGCATGCCCGCAATGGTCAGCCGAACAGCTTCGTCGATTGACGTGGCGCCGTCGAGCAAAATCGGTGATGCTGAATTTGCCACGTGCACAGTTGAATGATCTTCTTGAGCAACGCAATCAGCGCCGTCATCTTGTTGAACATAGCTCCAAGGCATGTCTGACTCCTCTATAGCCTTACAGACGAAATAGCCTGCGAGTCGTACTCCAGTGCAATCGGCTGCCAAACGAGGTCTTCGATGGAACAGTGTAGGGTATTTGCGAGCGCCAATGCCGAGGAAACCGAGGCGCGGCGCAGGTCGAGCTGGTTCTGCTCGTAGAGCTGTATCGCGCGAAGCTTAACCCCCGATTGGGCGGCGAGCTGTTTTTGCGTTAGTCCGGCCGCCTTTCGTGCCGCCTTGAGGCCCTTTTTGTCTGCCTGGGCGTTGTTCCATTTTTCGATGACAATCTGGGCGAATTTGTCTTCGGAGGCCTCGTGGAGCGGATGATACGAGCCGATGATCCAATCGAGCGGGGCGACTTCGAGTAGCTCATAAAAGCCCAAGCTGCACATCCATTGCACATAGGCCAAAACCCAGCCCGCCCAATACTGAGGCGAGCGGTCGAACGGATAGGTCTCCCTGCATTCGACGGGGGTCAGTCCCGCATGGGCGATAATATCGCGCGCGAGCTCGTCGCCCGCCATGCCGCAGACGACGCGAGGCATACCGCGCTCAAACTGTTTCATCTCAAGAGCGTTCGACAGGATCGCCGTCAACTCGGCTGGAGTCAATCCTTGGTCACAGAGGGCAAAATCGACCGCCTCGCCCAGCGTTCTCATGGCATCCTCGAGATACATCTCACTGTAGGCGTGGGTCATCGCCCGTCATCCCCTCTCGAATGATATCGACGATACGAATTCCCTCAAATGGATTTTCGGCAAGTGGCTGCCGATATTCAATACTGGCTTCTAAGACTCTCCGAGTTCGGAAGTGCGGGGAAAGACCGAGTTCCGCCAACCAGACCCCGGTTATTCCCTTTCGCGACCTGCGTTTTTGACGCCAAAATTTGGTTTGTGCTCGGCTGGTTGCGATTTTCCCCGCACTTCCGGAAATGGGCGTTATGGCTGTGGTGTGCATGGTAAGAAAAGCGCTGAGAAAAGGGCAATCAAGCGGCAGTCGGTAGTCTTGGGAAGCGTTATGGGTATTGCGGTGGCTGCAAGCCTTTACCGGATGAGGTCTGCCAGACACAACTCGCCCTTGGGGATTTTCGAAAGACGCCTGTATTCCCTGGCGGCGGTCGTAAGCGAATCGGCATCCCAATAATCTCTTAGGAAGCCCTCTCTCTTCACCTTGCGTATGTCGAGCTCCTGTTTGCAGAAGTCGCTCGGTTTCATATGTCCGCCGTGCCAGCGTCTCCACGCGCCTTCTCGAATGATGGCCAGTACCTCTATCTCAGGATGGGTCACGTAGCTAACCACCGGGAAGCGGCCGGCGTACAGGTTGCCGAGTTTGAAGCGTTCTTTCCTCGAGTCCAGCACCCTGACGATGCAGACTGGCCAGTCATAGTCTAAGTTGAGGTAGTTATCTTGGATATCGGAGGCTTTGCGCAGGCGGGTGACGTCCACGACGTCGGCCTCTGGAAAGACGAGCGCGTCCGCCTCAAGGAGAATGTCCACGGCCACCTGTTCCGCTGTTCCCTCGCAGGAGATGATCGGATGATATCCCGCAAAGCGAAAACCGTTATCACTGCTCACCGGACACCTCCCCTGCGACGAGCTCCTTAAGCGCACGTACGTCGGCGTAGCGCGGAGCAGTTCCCTTCACAAAGTTCGAGGCAAATACCTCCGACTTCTTGTTCTCAATGCGCTTCACACGGTCGGAGTACTTCACCACGCGCGCACCGCAGTCGCGTCGGGCAAGAAAGAACACGTTGTCCTTGCGGTGCACGTGATCGAGGAGTTGCGGGTAGTGAGTCGTGAAAACCAGCGTTGCGCCGTTGGGGTTGGTCCCGCGGGCGGCAAACAGATCAAGCACGACGTTAACCAGTTGGCGGTTAAGGTGGTTCTCCACCTCGTCGACTAAAAGGTAGCCGCCGGAGCGCAGGACCCTCATCGCGCGCTGCACCAGCCCCAGTCCACGTACAGTGCCGGATGAGAGCACCTCGGTGAGCCCCCGCTCGGAGATCGTGATGGGCTCGCGACCTGTAAACGTCAGTACGAAGGCGCGACCGGAGTCCCGGACCTCGAGGTGCTCGATGCCAGAGTCGAAAACACGAAGCACGTCGTCGAGACCGTTGAATTGCTCAGTGAGGCGGAAGCCACCGTCGCGCAATGCCGTCGCTCGGATGCGATGGCCGAAGTCCTTGGCGAGCACAGCGGCTGCGACGGAAACGTCAGGCGGCGTAAGCGCCGCCCAAGAGTCCGGCATCTGAGCACGGTCGCACAGCGGGGACGCGAGTTTCTCGATTTCGGCCCAAGATGCCAGAGTCGAGCGCTTGAGGGCCTTGGCCGGCAGCGAAGAAATCACCTCATCGGAGAACGACAGCTCGGGACCGTCGTCGCCTCCTTCGACAGTCTGCAGCACCGACTCGAGCAAGTAAAGACGATCTGCGTGCCATATGACGCACTTGAGCTTGGACGGGCCGTCGAACGCGGCGGGGAACGTTGATGGGAGTCCGCCACCGCGCGCCGGAGAGCCGTCAACAATGCGGCAGGCGAGTTCCAGCAGGTTCAGTGCTGTCGTCTTGCCCGTAGCGTTAATGCCCGCCAGCGCGACGACGCTATTCACGTAGAGATGGCCCGCCAGTTCGAAAGCCGACTCATCGGAGGCCGTCACCCGGTCGGAGGCGAACAGGTCGATTTCGAATAACCCGTCTTCGAACATCGTGAGATGGTCGAAGCAAACCTTTAACAACTTCATCTCATGCCTTTCGAATACTTGAAACAGAATTTATGGCTCAAGTATAACACATGAAGGATATCGCGAATTAAGCCTGCCACTAGGCAGAAAAGGCTTATCCGCATTGCCGACCTCGTCGATATGCAGGTTCAAATGCTTAGACATTTGATCAAATCGTACAAAAATGGCGAGGTACGTACCTCGCCGATCTGGCACCTCCAAGACGACAGTCTCTTCGGTGGTTAAATTCTCTCACGCTTCAGGAGCTTTTAGAGCTGCATCGATTAGATCGGCGCCGTTGTCGAAGCGACCGGACTCCCCCGTCACTAAGAACGCATCACCTTCGCGAATGGCCTGGAGGGTCACCGGGCTGAGTTCTGGAAGGGAAAGGCCGCGGGCTGGCATTCGCAAACCCCTCGTCCTGCTTGCAGTGCTTCATAGACACGCACCTCATCCTGCTCGATGCTTTTGCGGAAGGACGGGCGCATGCGCTCTGGTGGGTTGGTGATGATATCAACCTTTCGCCCAAGTTCCATCTCGAGCTTATAGGAGAGTTCGTAAAGCATGCCGAACGTCATGGTGTTGCCGCAGACTAGGCGCAAGTCAATATCGCTATCGGGCGTTTGCTCGCCTCGGGCAAACGAGCCAAATTAATATGCTTCGCTAACGTCGTATTGAGCTAGCACGTGGGAGACGACAGCGGATATGTCGGAAGGCGAAATCATGGGTTATTTGCCGTTCAAAATTAGAACGTCAGAGGGCCAGCGCCGAAACCGCCGGTCCGGCTTTTTGGCGTTCGGCGAGCTCGAAGATAAACGGGGCGTTTGATCTAACAAATTCTGTCAAGAAATTGAGGTCATCAGCAGTAAATCCTTCGACGTTGAACCATTTGACCGCAGGCAAGAAGCATTCCGCATGGTCAAAGCCAAAGTCAACCGGGCGCTCGACGGCTACGCGAACGGTTCCGTCTTCTCTTGTCTCTGAGTAGGCAAACTGGGTGCCATCATCAAGCTGAACATAGCTCCAAAACATGACTACCTCCTTAGTGTTTGCATTTGAGTATAAAGAACGGAGTGGATTTAGCACGAGGTGAATTGAATTAATCCAATAAGACCCTAACCCTGCCGGCTGGCTGCACAAG
>CABUVB010000084.1 GCA_902494815.1 uncultured Collinsella sp.
CGTTACGAGGGCTGGTCAACGAGCGCCTCAAGAAGCTCGGTCCAGGCAAGGGCATACTGTTTGCGATTGACGAGGCGCAGTCTGCGTCTATCGAGGAGCTGGCGGCGCTGGCCGTTCTCTATCAGCAAGTGCTCGGAGATCAGGATGCCACGGGCTTGTCCGATAACGATCAGCGCGGTCTTGCGCTAGTGTTCGCCGGCTTGCCCAGTATGGTTGATGACTTGCTCGAAGAGCCGAGCGTGACGTTTTTGCGGCGCGCCCAGCAGCGTACGCTGGGGGCGATTTCTTTGCCCAAGGTGCGCGATTCATATATCCAGACGGTCAAAGGCGCTGGTCTTTGCGTTGATGCGGGGACGGCGGACCTTGCGGCGCGCAGGAGCATGGGGCATCCCTATATGGTCCAGCTGGTGGGATATTACATGTGGCGGGCTGCTGTCCGGCGTGACTCGCGGGTCATTGAAGAACGCGATGTTGAGGTTGGGCACGCGGATGCCATCTCTGAGTTCTATGAAGCAGTCGACGCGCCCCTGTATTATGGATTGCGCAGTCCGCAACGCCTCTTTATCGAGGCCATGGCTGCTGACGAGGGTAAACCGACGCGCATGGCGGATATCATTGAGCGCTGCGATCGCACCCAGAGCTGGGCGAGCAAATATCGCGCAAGCCTGATTCGCGAGCGCGTCATCGAGGCTGCTGGATACGGCCTCGTCCGGTTTACCGTGCCCATGCTGGGCGAGTACATTCGCAATCGAGTTTTATGGCATGAGTAGGGTGATAAAGGTGACGGAACAGAAGATGAGCCCGCAGGCTATCGAGGTGCGTGGCGCGCGCGTCCATAACCTCAAGGACATCGATATCGATATTCCGCTGGGAAGGCTCGTGGGTATTGCCGGCGTGTCGGGTTCGGGCAAGAGCTCGCTGGCGCTGGGGGTTCTTTATGCCGAGGGCTCGCGCCGCTATCTGGAGGCGCTCAGCACCTATACCCGCCGCCGTCTGACGCAGGCCGAACATGCCCAGGTGGATGAGGTCTTGCACGTGCCGGCGGCGCTCGCGCTGCACCAGCGTCCGAGCGTGCCGGGCGTGCGTTCCACCTTTGGCACCATGACCGAGCTCAACAATAGCCTGCGTCTGCTCTTTAGCCGTTGCGCCCATCACGTGTGCCCGCATTGCGGGACGCGTTTGGAACCGAGCCTTAACGTTGCCGCAGGCCTGTCGCTCACGTGCCCTGCGTGCGGTCGCGAGTTCTACGCGCCGAGTGCCGAGGATTTGGCTTTCAATAGCGGCGGCGCGTGTCCCACTTGTGGCGGTACCGGCGTTATGCGCGAGGTGGACGAGGCGAGCCTGGTGCCCGACGAGTCAAAGACTATCAACGAGGGTGCGGTGCTTCCCTGGGGTACGCTCATGTGGGATTTGATGAAGCAGGTCGCCGGCGAGATGGGCGTACGCACCGACGTGCCGTTTAGCCAGCTCACGCCTCAAGAGCGCGATATCGTGTTCCACGGCCCGGCGGTTAAGAAGCACATTCTCTACGTTCCCAAAAACGGCGAGGGCGCCACGCCGCTCGACTTCACCTATTACAACGCCGTCTATACCGTCGAAAATGCGCTCGCCAAGGTTAAGGACGATAAGGGGCTCAAACGCGTTGCGCGCTTTTTGCGCGAGGGGCCATGCCGCGACTGTGGTGGCACGCGTCTTTCCGAGGCTGCGCGCCAGCCCCAAGTGCGCGGTATCAATCTGGCGCAGGCCGCGGCCATGACGCTGGGCGAGGCGATTGAGTGGGTGCGCGGGGTGCCCGCATCCTTGCCGTCCGAGATGCGGCCCATGGCGACGGATATCTGCGATTCGTTTTTGAGCGCGGCCCGTCGTCTAGTCGACCTGGGACTCGATTACCTTTCACTCGACCGCGCCGGTGCCACGCTCTCCACGGGTGAGCGCCAGCGCGTACAGCTTGCTCGCGTGGTGCGCAACCGATCGACGGGCGTGCTTTATGTGCTGGACGAGCCTTCGATCGGCCTGCATCCTGCCAATGTCGACGGCTTGGTGGGCGTGATGCGCGATCTGGTGGATGACGGCAACACCGTGGTTGTTGTCGACCACGATACACGTGTGCTGGCGGAAGCCGACTATCTGGTCGAGATGGGCCCCGTTGCCGGAGCAGGCGGCGGCAATGTGATCGCCGCTGGTACGGTAGACGAGGTCGAGCAATCGCAGAGCAGTCGCATCGCGCCGTTTTTGCGCGCCGAGCCCAAGCGCTTGCGTCCGCAGGTGACTGACGACGAAATGTTCGACCAGGGCCATATCCGCATGGCGACCGATGCCATCCATACCGTCAAGCCGCTCGAAGTCGATATCCCGCGCGGTCGTCTCGTCGCGGTGACGGGTGTTTCGGGTTCGGGCAAGACGACGTTGGTGCTCGAGACGCTCATCCCGGCGCTCAAGGCTCGGGCAGCTGGCGAGCGCCTGCCGGGACACGTGCGTTGGGTCGATGCCGAAGGTATTGCCCGCGCAAACCTGATTGACGCTACGCCCATCGGCGCCAACGTGCGCTCGACGGTGGCGACCTATGCCGACATCCATGATGAGCTGCGTCGCGCCTTCGCCCGTACGCCCGAGGCCAAGGCGGCCGGCTACAAGGCGGGTGCCTTTAGCTACAACACCGGCGCCTTGCGCTGCCCTACGTGCGATGGCACGGGCTCGATATCGCTCGACGTGCAGTTTTTGCCAGATGTCGAGATCGTCTGTCCCGCATGTCGCGGCTCTCGCTACGCGGAAGCCGCCTCGCATATCCATCGCGAGGGCAAGGACGGGAGCCTGCTTACGTTGCCGCAACTCATGGACATGAGTGTGGACGAGGCCATCGACGCCACAATGGGCCTCAAGAAGGTTCAGACGCGCTTGCAGACCTTGCATGACCTGGGCCTGGGCTATCTCACACTTGGCGAGCCCACACCGGCGCTTTCGGGCGGTGAGGCACAACGCCTTAAGCTCGCGAGCGAGATGGGCCGCGTGCAGGACGATGCCGTATTCGTGTTCGACGAGCCCACAATCGGACTACATCCGCTCGATGTCCAGGTGCTGTTGAACGTGTTTGACGGCCTCGTTGCCAAGGGCGCCACAGTTATCGTGATCGAGCATGACCTCGACCTTATCCGTAACGCCGATTACGTGATTGACATGGGCCCGGGCGGTGGCGATGCGGGCGGGCAAATCGTCTGCGCCGGTACGCCGGGCGACATCGCAGTCTGCTCCAAGAGCATCACCGGCCGCTACCTATAACCGAATGTGACAAAGGGGCTGTCCCTTTGTCACATTCCGGCAAAGACTGTCGGCATCACGGTTTTCTGTTTCGGTTAATTCTGGTTAAAAGCAGTTAATTTCAGTTAAAAGCAGTTAATTCTGGTTAAAAACAGTTAATTCCAGTTAAAAGCGAGCGCGTTGTCGGCACGGCGCTTGAATAGCTTGTGCCTGAGGGCCAAAATGGCCTCAGCCCATTCGCGGAATTTGCACGCCCTATAGTGAGTGGGCTCTCGTTTGAGCCGATGCTGCCAGGAGGCGGCCGATAGGGGCAATTATGGACAATCGAATCTTTGGGTATGCGCGTGTCTCATCTGCGGATCAGAACTTGGACCGCCAGTTAGACGCATTGGGAAGGTTTCCCGTTCAACGGGACCAGATTTACGCTGACAAGGCAAGCGGTAAGGACTTTAAGCGTCCTCAGTACCAGCGGCTTCTTCGCAGGTTGCGCGAGGGCGACATTCTCGTGATCAAAAGTATCGATCGTTTGGGTCGTAATTATCGTGAAGTCCTCGATGAATGGCGACGCATCACGGTGGATAGGCATGCTGCCATCGTGGTGCTTGATATGCCTCTGCTCGATACACGCGAGCAACTCGACGGCATCACGGGAACATTCATGGCGGACCTTGTCCTCCAGATCTTGAGCTACGTGGCGCAGCTGGAGCGTGAAAACATCAAGCAGCGCCAGGCGGAGGGTATCGCATCGGCGCGTCTGCGGGGTGTGAGATTTGGAAGGCCGGCGCTCGAACGCCCGGATAGCTATAGCGATGTCATCAAATCATTCGAAGGAGGTGAGGTTACGAGGCAAGAGGCCGCAACGCTACTGAACGTCAGCACATCGACATTCGATCGTTGGAGGCGGGCGGACACGACCGGTTTTGACCGTTCGCCGTCCGTCCGTCCTCTTTAGCTAGACATTTTGACGAGGGGAGTTTATTGTACAGAGCTCACTCCTTCCCTCGATGTTTATCCAGTTCACGCCCTTGAACCAAATAGTGCCACCGCGTTGCCAATTCGTCTGCTTTTTGGCGAGGGGCTATAAGTCTTAACGTCAATCGAAGGGAAATAGTCGTGAAACGAAATACTACTAAAAAGCAGCCTATGATGGGCTTGCTTGTCCTACTTATCTGTTCTCTAGGATTCATCTCGGCCTGTTCACAGAATGATGCAAACGCTGCAAAGTCGAAATATGTCGACGATAAGGCGATGAATGTTATCGCCGCCGGGTTTGAGAGAAGGTCCGACGTCATTGAATCTAATGCAAACGATGATGATCCTCATTCAACCGAGAATATCCAGGAAGCTATTGAGGCCGAAATCAAGAACGACAAGGAACTCAAGAACGCTAGGTTTAAGGATTCCAAGATGCAACAGGACGTAATCACGTATCTGAATCTGCTTGATGACCAGCTTAAAGTGACCGAGGATTACTCGCAATCGTCTTCGGATTATTACGAAGAGTGGAATAAGGTCTACGATAAGCGGTCTGCGCAGCTCAAAAAGCTTGTTGATAATTACGGGCTGGAAGTCGGGGAGAAATACAAGGATGATTTCAACGACTTAATTAAGAATGGAAAGTCCGTAGCAGAGAAGACCCGCTATGAGGATGCCATTAACAGTTTGATTCAGGGAGCAAATTTCGAAAAATCGGATGACGGTTACGGCCTGTATACGTATACGGCGGTAGTTGAGAACACCTCTGGTATATCGTTCTCTAACGTCAGCCTGACACTTGCTCTCTATGATGCAGATGACATCAAAGCGGAGGAGACCTATGCGGACACTTCTTCGTGGGCGCCGGGTGAGAAAGTCAAGTTCGAGGCAATGTCCGATGTTGACGCTGCGCGCGTTGTCGCATCTGTTTCCAGCTACGATGTAAATAAATAAGTTCTGCACGGAAGGGGCGGGTTAATCGGCAATGAATGGTTGACCTGCCCGTTTTATGCCAATTATTGAACAACAAGTGCCGCGAACGAATGTGTATTATATCGGATTGCAAACAACTGCCCTCGTCTAAAGACATGCTGAAAACGACAATTAAGGCATGAGGTATAACCCACGGCAGTTTCTTAAATAACAGGGATTTTGAAAGGAATAGGGGATGGATGAGATAGAGGAAGGCATGGGGGCGCTGAAAGCGAAACTCGGGAGAATCCTGACAAAGCCCAAGGTATTCTTTGCGGGCCTGGCGCTTGGTGGAGTGATTGTGGCTGTACTTTTCATTACCATCTTTAATAACGGCAAAGCTGCGGGCGCGAAAGAAACGACCCCCAATACGCTTTCCCCGTCGGTCGTGTTTGAACGCATCGCTTCCCAGAACGAGATGGTTTCTGCATCGCAGAACTATGCGATTGTCGATAAGGTGACGGATACCAAGAGGTTCTTCGATTGGTTTGATATCCCGTTTACGGAAAACAGCTTTTGGTACCGCTATGTGGGAACCATTAAGGCGGGTGTGAATCTCGAGACGGCAGAGATACATACAAACAAGAAAAAGCTGACTATTGCGATGGACGAGCCTTATGTAATCTCGAACACGCCGGATATGAATAAGTCGGGTGCTCTCGAGGAACGCAACAACATCCTCAATCCCATTGAGGTCAAAGACGTCACGGCGTTTGAAGCGCAGTGCAAGGAGCGGAGTGAAAGCGAGGCCATCAAGGATGGCAAGCTGCTCGAAGAGGCTCGAGTGAACGCCGAAGCAAATATCCGTGCGATGTTCAACTCGGCATTTGGCGATGAATATACGGTTGATTTCGACTATCGGAAATAGGAGGTCACTATGGAGGATAAAGACGATCTAGCTGTTGTCGAAAGGGAGGAGCTGTCGCGACATAAGCAGAGTTTTGATATCCGTAAGGCCGCTGCCGGGTTGGTTGATGGCGCCGGAAGCGCGATGGCGGGCGCGGTTGCAACCGTACAGAAAGTTGCCGATGGCGCAATGCGTGCTGCAACTCCGATGGTCGATGACGCCTTGGCGGCTATTGCTGATGCGGCCGATGGTGCAGCAGGTGCTGCTGCGGATATTGGTGACGCCGTCAACGATTGGGCATACCAGCAACAGCTCAATAGGTACAGGCCTGTAACCAAAGAGATCTATCAGAGCCCGTCATTCCATTTGCCGAACATGATTCGAATTGTTGACGGAAATGAGCGTCGGGGCATCGATGTCTGTAGGGATGCTATTGGTTGGTTGGATACTGTTAAGGGCACGCAGATTTTCAATTTGTACCGCGAAGCAATTGGGGATAGCGAGCTGTCTTTCTACCCTAAACCATCTCTTTATTCCACATATTACATAGATGCTTTTGATCGGTCTCGCTTTGTTGATCTAGACTCCTATTTCGCAACCATGCAACAAGACAAGATGGCCGAGTTGAGACGGATTGCGTTCATGCTTGGCGCGAAGCGCTGCAAGTTGGAGGTGACGGAGTACGAGGAAACTCGGAGAGGCCACCAGGTTAAGGGGAATGCCAAAGCGGGAAAGAAGGGCTCGGCTCGAATCAACGGCTCTTTGAGCGATTTAACGAGAAATGAGAAGAAAATCCTGTTTACACAGGAATTCGAGGGAGACATGGTTCCACAGCGCCCTGAACTCCATTGGTATGCCCATGACTCTGACATTCTCTTGTTAATCGAAACGAGATGCGGTGGAGAGGATAAAAACAAGGCGAAGAGTTATCGGGTTGAATTGAAAAGCGAGACGACCATGACCATGTCCGTATCGCTTGCTATGGCTATCGATGAGGCATGCAGCAAGCTGAACATAAGGGCGAATTCGAGCCTGACAAGCCAAGCTAAGCGAGAACTTCGGCAGTCGTTTGTATTTGAAGTTGAATTCTGACGTGAATTGTCAGCAGCCAAATGCGGCAAAGGGACTGTCCCTTTGCCGCATTTGATGTCAAAATCATTTTGTCGTGGACTAGAGAGTTTGAAAGTCTACCATTTCTACCCCGTCCCCTAATGGCAGGTTTTACATGCCGGCAAAGCCTGCCTGGCGCAAGGCTTCGTAGAGGACGATGGCGGCGCTGTTGGAGAGGTTGAGGGCGCTGATGCGGTAGTCGTCCGGGTTGACGAAGTTGCCGCAGATGTCCTGTTGAAGAATGGTCTCGTGGCTGTCCTCGGTATGCCCCAGCGATTCTTCGTGGGCTTCCCAAGCCTCGGCGTTATCGAGTGAGTCGCAATCGCGCAGCATGGGGATGCGCTCGCAACGCTCGGGCGCCGCGGCAAGCAGTGGCTCGGGAATGCCCGAGCTCTCGCTGCCAAAGACCAAGTAGTCGCCATCGCGGTAGGTACTTTGCGCATAGGTGCGGCGTGCCTTTTTGGTCAGCAGATGCA